>JAGRED010000060.1 GCA_020446725.1 Parvularculaceae bacterium
CGTTGATCGCATTCAGCGGCGTTCTGAGCTCATGACTCATATTGGCGAGGAACTCGCTCTTCGAGCGGCTTGCGTCTTCGGCGCGCCGCTTTTCAAGCTCGTAATTGCGCATCGTCTCGGAAAGCTCGCGCCGGGACGTTTCGAGATCGCTCACCGTCGCTTCAAGTTCGCGCTCTTTCTTCTTCTGCGCGCGCGCGCGGCGCTTCGTGTCCGTCGCGTTCGATGCGATGCAGACAAGGCCGCCCTCCGCCGTGCGCCGCCGCGCAATATGCATCCAGCGGTCTTTCGGAAGCTCGACCTCGACGCTTTGCTCGTCGATGAGCGCGTCCGGCGCAAAATATTTCGTAATCACCTCGCCGCCGGCCGGCGTCAGCGCCGCGACTTCCGTCGCCGTCATGCCGGGCTGAAGGCCTTTCGTTTCGAGACGGAAGATCGCGGTAAAGCGCCGGTTCCACGCGGTCAGTTTGCCCTGGCCGTCCCAAAGCACGAAGGCTTCGGGAATGCTCTCGATCGCATCTTTGAGGCGCGCTTCGGCGATTGCGGCTGTCGGACCCTGCGATTTCGAACCCGTCAGATCGAACGCGGCGCCCGTGCGCTGGAAGCGCGTCGCGGTGTTCGCCGTCCTGAAATAGGCGCGGCTCCAGCCGCCGCCCGCCTGGCGCAACCGCACCGGCGTTTCGGTGACGCCGCTGGTGTCGCCGGTGATGACGGCGAGCGCGCTGCGCAAGTCTTCGGGATGAATAAGCGCCGTCATTTCCCGCATGGTGAAAGTGCGATCCCGCGCGCCGAGCCCGACGGCTTCCAGGAAGCTTCGCGACATCGTCACCGATCGTTCCTTCGGATCGAACGTCCACACGCCGGACCGGCCTGCGGCGAGCGCGGCGTTGACCGCCTGCAGCGCGTCGACTGCGTCTGATGCGATAGCCGCCGCGCGGCTTTGCCGGATGAACGCCGCCATCAGCGAGGCGATGGCGACGGAAACCGCGGCGAGAACCAGCAGGTAGAAAAACGCCGCCGGCGATCGCGCGTAAATATCGTCCCGCGGCGCGGCGACCAGAACCGCCTCGCCATTGTCGAGCGGGCGCCAGGCGATGAACGCCTTGCCGCTGCGCAGCGGCGCGACCATCGTTCCGCGTTTTGAAAGATCGAGCGCGCGCGCGTCGGCGGGTTCGATATCAATCGTTTTTCCGGCGCCGGCCGACCCGAGAATGTCGCCGACCGCTGAAACATGATAGGCGGCCGACATGCCGCCCGGCGCGCAGCCGGCGAGCGACTGGCGAACAGGATCGCCGGTCATCAGCGCGACATTGGCGGCTGCGGCGCATTCCGCGGCGGCGCGCTCGACGCGCAGCGCCGTTTCCGTCCGCCGCGCGGCGGCTTCCTCCTGGATTTTGCCGAAAAACAGGACCGCGATGACGGCGACGAGCAGCCCCGTCAGGAGCATAAGGCGACGCGGCGACAATGCTTCCGCCCTGGCGGTCACGGCGCCTGCTCCCTTGTCTTCCGCCCCCATCAAACGCCCTTATCGCCCAATGCGTTAGTCGATCTGCCAATGTCGGAAAAGGCGCCATGAGCGCGCCGACTGTTTACCATTTGGAAACTATTCCGGTTCGCCGCCCGCTGTCACCAGCGAATCAGCCGGCTGGAGCCTTTCCCGAAAGGCGGGAGACCATCTCAAAAAGATTGGCGGAAAGACCCGGCGCGGCGGCGATTTTGTCGAGCGCGGCCTCGGCGGCGCGGCGCCGGACCGGCTCCAGCTTGCGCCAGCTTTCAAGCGACGTCGTCAGGCGGGCCGCGAGCTGCGGGTTCAGCTTGTCGATCGCCAGCAACTGCGCCGCGAGGAATTCATAGCCGGCGCCGTCGGCGCGATGAAAGCCCGCGAGGTTCTGGGCGGCGAAAACGCCGATGAGCGCGCGGACCTTGTTCGGCGTTTTGAGGTCGAACGCCTCATGGTCGAGGAGCGCGCGCACTTCAGCGAGCGCGCGCTCGGCCGGCGCCATCGCGCGCCAGACGAGCCATTTGTTGGTGACAAGCGTATCGCTTCGCCATTTCATGTAGAAACGTTGCAGGACTTCCTCGCGCATCGGCGCGTCCGACATCGCGAGCGCGGATGTCGCCGCAGCCTCATCGGTCATGTTTGTCGCCGAGACGGATTGTTCCTCTGCAAGCGAGAACTCGCCGGCGGCGACAAGAAGGGAAAGCGTCGCGTTTTTGAGCGTGCGCGCGCCCGCCTGTTCGGCGCCCGGGTCGTAGGGAAGATTTGTCGAGAGCTCCCGGTAAAGCGTTCGCAATTGATCCTTGAGCGCGCCGGCGACCGTCTCGCGGACCCGTTTGCGTGCGGACGAAATCCTGCCGGGATCAATCACCGCGGCGTGCTGGGCGAGTTCGGCGTCGCTCGGCGCCTTAAGGAGTTCGGCGGCGAAAGCCGGATCGCCCCGCGCGCCGTCAAGGCTGGCGCCGAGCGCGGCTGCAAAGCGCGCAAGCGCCGCATTCGGATCGGTCATCTCGACCGCGCCGGCGAAGGCGAGCGAAATGTCGCGCCACAGCGCTTCGGTCGCCGCCCAGCGCGCGAAAAGATCCGGTTCCGATCTGGCGATCATCATGCGGTCATCAAGGCTGAGCGGCTGGTCGATGATCGCGGGCGCTGAATAGTTACGCAGGATGGAGGCGATCGGCCTTTCGCGATACGGCCCGAACCTGTTCGCCGCTTCGCCGGCGTTCAGCCGGATGAGACCGCTTTCGAGCACGGCGCCGGTTCGCGAACCGAGCAGCGTGAAAGCGACCGGGATGTCGCGCGGCGGTTTTTCATCCTGGCCCGGCGTCGGCTTTATCGATTGCGCAAGCGTCAGCGCGTAGGCGCCGGCGCTGTCGAATTTTTCTTTCACCTGGATGGTCGGCGTGCCGGCGTCCGAATACCAGCGGCGAAACTGTTTAAGGTCCTCGTCGCTCGCATCCTCCATCGCCGTGACGAAATCCTCAACGGTCGCGGCATGACCGTCATGCCTTGAAAAATAGAGGTCGGCGCCTTTGCGGAATTTCTCCGGGCCGAGGATCGTCTTGATCATCCGGCAAAGCTCTGCGCCTTTTTCATAGACGGTCGCGGTGTAGAAATTGTCGATCGTGATATAGCTTTCCGGGCGCACCGGATGGGCGAGGGGGCCGGCGTCTTCCGGAAACTGTTGCGCCCACAGGCGTCGCACGTCCTTGATCCGCTGGACCGGGCGCGAGCGCATGTCGGCCGAAAATTCCTGATCGCGAAAAACGGTGAAGCCTTCCTTGAGGCAGAGCTGGAACCAGTCCCTGCAGGTGACGCGGTTGCCGGACCAGTTGTGGAAATATTCATGCGCGACGATCGACTCGATCGCCTCGTAATCGGCGTCGGTCGCCGTTTCGGGCGAGGCGAGCACATAGGCCGAATTGAAGATGTTGAGGCCTTTGTTCTCCATCGCGCCGAAATTGAAGTGGTCGACGGCGACGATCATGAAAATGTCGAGGTCGTATTCGCGGCCGAAAACCTCCTCATCCCATTTCATCGCGCGTTTCAGCGAATCGAGCGTGTAGCCGCATTTGTCGATATTCTGCGCCTGCACGAATACTTTGAGCGCCACGCGCCGGCCTGAGCAGGTGACGAACGTATCTTCCGCGGCGACGAGGTCGCCGCCGACCAGGGCGAAGAGATAAGACGGCTTCGGATGCGGGTCGGCCCATTGCGCAAAATGACGCCCGCCGGGAAGGTCGCCTTCCGACAAGTTGTTGCCGTTGGATAGCAGGACGGGATAGGCGGCCTTGTCCGCTTCGATCCTGACGGTGAATCTCGACAGATTGTCGGGCCGATCGAGAAAATAGGTGATGCGGCGGAAGCCTTCGGCCTCGCACTGGGTGCAGAACATGCCGTTTGAAATGTACAGGCCCGAAAGCGCGGTGTTCGCTTCGGGCGAGCAGGCGGTTTCAATGTCGAGCGTGAAATCTTGCGGCAGGTTACGGATCGTCAGCGCTTTGTCCGAAACCTCATAGGCTGACGGGGGAAGCGCATCTTCATCAAGCGCGATTTTTATGAGTTCGATCTGTTCGCCATGCAGCGTCAGCGGCGTTGATGGGTCAACGGCCTTGTCGCGACGAACCGCGAGACGGGATTTGACGATCGTCCGTTTCGGATCGAGCGCAAAGGAAAGGTCAACCGCTTCGATGCGGTAAGGCGGCGGCGCATAGTCCTTCAGGCGGATCGGCGGAGGGGCGGCGGCGTCAGGGTTCAGCGTCATTCAGGCGTCCTGTGAAAGGCCGGGGCGCGGCGCGCGCCGTTTAAGGAGTCGCGCTCTCAGGGCGCGATCGACCGGCTTTTCGAACAGGAAATAGACGGCGACGCAACCCGCTGTCGCGAGCGCGGTCAGCGTCAGCGTTCGCCCCGCGTCGAACGGACCGCCGGCGGACCAGCCGAACAGTTTCCGAAGCACGGCGAGCATCGGAATGTGAACGAGATAGATAGAGTAGGAAGCATCGCCCAGCAGCTTCATCAGCGCGCTCGGCCGCCGGTGCAGGCCGTCTTCAAAGGCGAGCGCGCCGGCGCAGAGCATGAGGGCGGGCAGGCCCCAGTCGAGCGCGCGGAAATTGAGCGCGGGCTGACCTGCGGCGGCGAGAATGACGGCGCCCGCGCAAAGAAGGACCGCCGGCGCCGCGCCTTTCGGCGAGCGTCCATGCGCATAGGCTGCGCCGAGGAGGACGCCGGCGACGAATTCGAGAAGTTCAGGCCGGGTGTAGAAGCGAAGCGCCACCGGCAGTCGGTCGCCGACGACGAGCCCCAGAAACACCGGCGTTGAAATCGCAGCGCCGACGAACCACAGCCTCGCGCGCGGCGGCAGGAAAAGGCCGAGCGCGAAAACCGCGTAAAAGAACATCTCAAGGTTAAGCGTCCAGCCGACCTGCAGCACCGGCACGAGCAACAGAGGGTGCCCGGGGATCGAGACATCCGACGGGAGGAAAAGCAGCGAGCGGACGAGATAGGCGACATCGTAGCCGAGGCCGAGGGAGGGCGGGCTGAGGGAAATGAAGGCGGTGAAGAGCGTCATCGCCCAGTAAAGCGGAACGATCCTGATCAGCCGGCGTTCCATGAAGGTTTGCGGGCTCGTCCCGGCGGCGATCGTCGTCGTCCACATGATGAAGCCGGATATGACGAAGAAGATGTCGACGCCGGACATGCCGATGGAGAAGGCGTTGTCGCTGGCGTGAAAGATGACGACGAGGATCGCCGCGACGGCGCGCAGATACTGGATGGAAAGGACTGTCCGGCGATCTGGCATGGGTCCTCCCATGATTCCCGACGCTCCTTGGAATGGCGTCGAAGCGCTGGTAAACAGCGCACGACACCGCCGGAGGCCCATGAAGCACTTCCTTAACACCGCCGATTACACCCGCGCAGAAATCGCGGCGATGCTGGATGACGCCCGCGCTATGCGCTTAAGCCCCTTTGGCGAGGCGCTCAAGGGCAAGACCGTGGCGCTTTTGTTCCTGAACAATTCCCTGCGAACGCGCACCTCATTCGATGTCGGCGTCCAGCAGCTTGGCGGCCATGCGGTCGTGCTGTCGCCGTCCGGCGGCATGTGGCCGCTTGAATTCGAGGACGGCGTCGTCATGGACGGCGAGGCCGAAGAGCATGTGAAAGAAGCGGCCAAAGTTCTTTCGCGCTATTGCGACGTGATCGGCGTGCGCGCGTTTCCGAAATTCATCGACTGGAAGGAAGACCGCAAGGACAAGATCCTCAGCGCGTTTGCGCGCTATGCGGAAGTTCCCGTCGTCAACATGGAAACGATCACCCATCCCTGTCAGGAACTCGCCCACATGATGGCGGTCGAGGATCAGTTCGCCGCCGAGAGCCGCCCCGGCACGGACGGGAAGAAATACGTCCTGACCTGGACCTATCATCCGAAGCCGCTCAACACGGCGGTCGCGAATTCATCGCTGATGATCGCCGCTAAATTCGGCTTCGACGTCACCTTGCTTTGCCCGACGCCGGACTATGTTCTCGACGAGCGTTACATGGCGCAGGCTGAAAAGGATTGCCGCGCCAACGGAAGAAGCCTGACTGTCACGCATGATATTGAGGAAGCCTATAAAGGCGCCGATGTCGTCTACTGCAAGAGCTGGGGCGCGCTTCCTTATTTCGGAAACTGGGGGCCGGAAAAACCGATCCGCGACGCACACACGCACTTCATCGTCGATGAGAAAAAAATG
Organism: Parvularculaceae bacterium; assembly: GCA_020446725.1. GTDB lineage: Bacteria > Pseudomonadota > Alphaproteobacteria > Caulobacterales > Parvularculaceae > Amphiplicatus. The sequence continues at coordinate 6,226 of JAGRED010000060.1, forward strand.
GCGCTGACGAATGACGCGCTTGTCTCGCACTGCCTGCCGATGCGCCGCAACGTCAAGATGACGGACGCGGTGTTCGATTCATCGGCGTGCATCGCCTATGAAGAGGCGGAGAACCGTCTCCATGTTCAAAAGGCGATTTTGAAGGCGCTGATGAAATAGGGCCTCAGATGGATTTCAGTCATTTTGACGAGCGCCGCTATCCGACATCGAATGTCGTCGCGGGTTATGGAGAATGGTCCGAGAGTTACGAGAACACCGTTCTCGATCTGATGGACCTCGCTCTGCTCGAACGCCTTGAGACGCCGGCCTGGAAACAGGCGGGAAGGATCGCCGATCTCGCCTGCGGGACGGGCCGCGTCGGAGTGTGGCTGAAGGGAAACGGCGCGCGCGCGATTGACGGCGTCGACATCACGCCGGAAATGCTCGCCCTAGCGCGGTCGAAGTCGGTCTATGACAAATTGGTCAACGCCGATGTTGCGACGACCGGTCTGGCGAGCACGGAATACGACATCGCGACGATGAGCCTCGCGGATGAACATTTCCGGGACCTCGGGCCCGCCTATCGCGAAGCGGCGAGGCTCCTCGGGGCCGGCGGCGCCTTCGTCATCGTCGGCTATCATTGCCATTTCCTGATGACGGCGGGCATGCCGACGCATTTCAACAACAGGCATGGCGAGCCCGTCGCCGTGCAGACTTATGTCCATCTTTTCAGCGATCATGTCGCCGCCGCCCGCAAGGCCGGATTTCAGCTTCTGGAAATGGTTGAAGGGCTTGTGAATGACGACTGGATCGCCGCAAAGCCGAAATGGGAACGCTTCAGGCATCATCCCGTCAGTTTCGCCATGGCATGGAGAAAAGCGTGACTTCGTCTTCTTTTTCGACGCGTGAGACGATTGTCCAGCTTCTCTCGAACATGCAGGACGGGAAGGAGATCCGCTCTTATCTCCAGCGCTTTTCCTCGATCGAGCAATCGCGCTTCGCCGTCATCAAGATCGGCGGCGCCATCTTGCGCGATCAGCTGAAAGAAACGGCCGATGCGCTCGCCTTCCTGCACACGGTCGGGCTGACGCCGATCGTCATTCATGGCGGCGGCCCGCAGCTTGACACGACGCTTCAGGAACGCGGCATCGAAACGCCGAAGATCGACGGCTTGCGCGTCACGGATGCGGCGACGATGGATGTCGCGCGCGATGTCTTCATCGGCGAGAACATCAAGCTTGTCGAAGCCGTGCGCGCCGAAGGCGTGGAGGCGGAAGGCGTCATCGTCGGGGTCATTGAGGCGGACTATCTCGACAAGGAAAAATACGGGTTTGTCGGCGAACCGAAAAACATCCGGCACGGCATGCTTTCGTCAATTGTCCGCTCGGGCGCCGTTCCGATCATCACCTGCCTCGGCGTCGCGCCGGGCGGCCAGATCCTCAATATCAACGGCGATTCGGCGACCCGCGCGGTCGTCGAAGCGCTGCAGCCCTTGAAGGTCATTTTCCTAACCGGAACCGGCGGTCTGCTCGACAAGAACAAGCGGCCGATGCACTCGATCAACCTCGCTTCGGATTACGACAAGCTGATGAAAGCCGACTGGGTGCAGGGCGGCATGCGGCTGAAGCTTCAGGAGATCAAACGCCTTCTCGATGCATTGCCGCTGACGTCGTCGGTGTCGATAACGACGCCGCAGGGCCTCGTTCGCGAGCTTTTCACCCATGGCGGATCGGGAACGCTCGTTCGGCAGGGCGAGGCTATTCGCACCTTCACTTCGAAGGCGCGGCTCGATCGCGCCGGAACTGAGGCCCTCGTCACCTCCGCCTTCGGCCGCACCCTCAAACCGGACTGGTGGGATCGCCTCGATATTCATCAGGTCTATATGTCGGAGCGCTATCGCGCCGGCGCTATTTTAACGAAGGTCGATGATTTCATCTATCTCGACAAATTCGCGGTGACGGAAGAGGCGCGCGGCGAGGGGCTCTCGCGAACGATCTGGCGCCAGTTTTCAAAGCAAAATTCCGTTTTCTGGTGGCGTTCCCGCACGGCGAACAACTTCAACGCATTTTATAATGACATGGCGACGGGTTTGGTGAAAACAGGATACTGGACGGTCTACTGGGTCGGCGAAACAGACTTTGCGCGCATCGCCCGCAATATCGATCGCGTCGCCTCGCTGCCGGCGTCTTTTGAGGATTGATGATGAGCGAGCCGTTTTTGATCGGTCTGGTCGGCGCCCGCGGTCATACGGGCCGCGAGCTGATCCGACTTATTTCCGGCCATCCGGAGATGATGCTCGCTTATGCGGTGAGCCGCGAATATGCGGGGCGCAAGGTTTCCGACATTGCGCCCGAAGACAAGGACGAATGCATTTTTGAAGCGCTCGATCCGGCGGAAGCGGCGCGCCGCCGCGTCGACGCCGTCATCCTGGCGCTGCCCGACGGCGCCGGCGCGCCCTATGTCGACGCGTTCGACAGCGCGGCGCGGGACAAGATCATCGTCGATCTGTCCGCCGACCGCCGGTTTGATGACGCATGGGCTTACGGCCTGCCGGAGCTTTATCGCGAGACCATCAGGGGAAAGACGCGCATCGCCAATCCGGGCTGCTACGCGACGGCGCTGCAATTGGCGGTCGCGCCGCTTCTGCCGCTGCTTGACGGCGTTCCCGCCATTTTCGGCGTTTCGGGTTATTCCGGGGCAGGAACATCTCCCTCGCCCAGAAACGATGTTGACCGGCTTCGCGATAATCTGATGCCCTACAAGCTTGTCGGCCACAATCACGAGAAAGAAGCCTCGCGCCATCTCAGAACGCCGGTGCGTTTCTTTCCGCATGTCCACCCTGCGTTTCGGGGACTTCTGGTAACCGCGCACGCTCCGCTGGCGGCGCCGCTCGACAAGGCCGGCCTAAACCGGCTCTTTCACGAGCGTTACGGCTCTGAACGATTGATCGACCTGCAGGATGATCCGCCGGAACTGCGCGACGGCGCCGGGCGGACGGGCGTTGCGATCGGCGGGCTCGATGTCGGCGCCGATGGAAAAAGCGCTGTCATCGTTGCGGCGGAAGACAACCTTCTTAAGGGCGCCGCCGTTCAGGCGATCCAGAATCTCAATATTGCGCTCGGCCTCGACGAATTTGCAGGACTTCTTGAGTAAGGCGTCTTGCGACGACGCGAGCGCTCTCGCATAAGAAGTCCATGGCGAATGAGCATGGCGAATTTCTTGTGCAGGCGGCGACGTATCTCGCCGCGGCCGCGGTCGCCGTTCCTATCTTCAATCGCTTCAAACTCGGCTCGATCCTTGGCTATCTGGCGGCCGGCGTCGTCGCCGGCCCTTACGCGCTCAATCTGCTGCATCAGGAAGAAGGCGTCTTTCACATCGCCGAATTCGGCGTCGTTCTTTTTCTATTCGTCATCGGCCTCGAATTGTCCTTGCCGAGATTGTGGGCGCTCCGACGGGACATTTTCGGGCTCGGCGCCGCGCAGATCGCTCTGACCGGGGCTGTTCTTGCGACGATTTTCCTCACCGCCCGCGTCATGCCGATGGGCGCCGCCGCGATCGGCGGACTTTCGCTCGCTTTTTCATCAACCGCGTTTGCGCTTCAATATCTGAAGGACCGCGGCGAGTTGAACACGTCCTACGGCGCGCGCGCGTTTCCGATTCTCCTGATGCAGGATCTGATGGTCGTGCCGCTTCTTGCGGCGATACCGTTCGCAGCCGCCGGCGCCGTCTCGCTCGCCGAGGACTTCGACGTCGACAAGGGCTGGGCGGCGCTCGGACGCGCGGTCTTCGTCATCGCGGCGATCGTCTATGGCGGCCGGTTCGCGCTCAACCCGCTGCTGCGACATGTTGCGGGCTCGGGCTCGCGCGAAGCTTTCGCTGCGACCGCGCTGTTGCTGGTGGCGGTCGCCTCGCTCGCCGTTTCGTGGGTCGGCTTGCCGATGGGGCTCGGCGCCTTCCTCGCCGGCGTGCTGCTCGCTGAATCCTCCTATCGGCATCAGATCGAAACGGATATCGAGCCCTTCCGCGGCCTGCTTCTCGGCCTTTTCTTCATCCTCATCGGCGCGCGGCTCAATCTCGACGTCATTGTCGATCAATGGATGATCGTCCTCGGCGGCGCGTTCGGGCTGGTCCTCGTCAAAGCCGGGCTGCTCTACGGATTGTCGCGCGCATTCGGCGCGCGGCATGAGGATGCGCTTTTGACCGGCGCCGTTCTCAGCCAGGGCGGCGAGTTCGGCTTCGTCGTTTTCAGCGTCGGCGCCGACGTTGCGCTTTTCACGGCCGATCAGGCGACGCTCCTCACTGCGATCGTCACGATTTCAATGGTGATGACGCCGTTCTTGATGATGGCGGCCCGGCGTGCGCGACGCGCAGAGGCGCAGTCGATGGAGGGGCTGGAAACGCCGCCGTCGGGGAAAGGTCATGTCGTCATCGCCGGTTTCGGGCGCGTCGGCCAGATCATCTCGCAGGTCATCAGCGCAGCCGGCATCGACGTCATCGCCATCGACAAGGACCCGCTGCATATCAGGAACGCGGAACGGTTCGGTTTCAAGGTGTACTACGGTGACGCTGCCCGGCTCGATGTTCTGTTGACGGCCGGCGCTTTTGACGCGCGCGCCGTCATATTCACCATGGATGACCGCAACGCCGTCAACCACGCGGTCGCTGCGCTGCGCCAGCGCGTGCCGAACGCGTTCATCCTTGTCGTCGCGCATGACCGGTTGCACGAGATCGTGCTGCAGAAATTCGACCCTGACGTTATTGTTCGGGAAACGCTTGAATCGAGCCTGTTGCTGGCGCGCAGGACGCTGGCGAAGCTCGAATTCTCCGATGAAATCATTGAAGACTTCATCGAACAATTCAGAAAGCGCGATCGCGAAAGATTGCTGGCGCAAATGGACGCCGGTCCCGAAGCCGGCCGCGAACACATTCACCAGAAGTTCGAGCGTGTCGGCGGCGCGAGCTGAACTGGCGGCTCATCCGAACGAACGGGCGCTGTCAGGACGCCGGCGGGCGCGATCGCGGCGGCGCTAGAAATCCCATTGTCTTTTCGCCGTTATAGTATGGTTTCCACCAGGCGATCAGCACCGGCACCGCGACGTTTAGACAGAATGCGGTCACCATGAGCGTGTAAAAGACATCCTCGCTGATAATACGTGTCTGAATATAGGCGATATCGAGGACGACAAAGGCGAGTTCCGCCCGGCCGAGCATGCCGAACCCGATCATGACGGAATCAGGCCAGGGAAAATCGCCCGTATAACGCGCTGCGAGCGCCGCCGAGAGGATTTGCGCGATGAGAAGCGCGGCGACGAGCGTCGCCGTTTGGGGAATGACGGAAACAAAGAGATCGAGATCGAACACGATCTTCGCGCCGAGAGAGACGAAGAAAACGGGCCCGATCCAGGAAAACGCGACATTGTCGACAATCTTCTTGACGTTTTCGTAGGCCGCTTCCGATTGATCGGGAATGAGGTGGAAATAGTCCGTCCGCATCACAAGGCCCGCCATATAGGCGCCGACCGCGGGGTGAAAGCCGAACGCATGAGCGGCGATGCCAAGCAACAGCGCAATCGTCAGCGCGGCGAGAACCGCGTGACGCCCGTCATCGAATACGAAAAGATTGCGCGCACCCCAGCCGGACAGGAATTTCGCGCGGCTGATAATCTGTCCCGGCAGCTCATGCGGCAATATCCATGCGCCGAGGATGGAAACGAGACCGAAAAAGATCACCGCCTTGGCGATCGTCCAGAGAATGGCGTCCGGCGTCGGCGCGGTTGCGCCCGATGCGATCGGCACGAGTATGGCGACGAGCGCGAGCGATCCGATATCGTCCAGAACGGCCGAGGTCATGATGCCGGTCGCGGCCGGCGTCTTCTGAAGATTCTCGCTTTTGAGCGAAACGAGCGTCAGCGATACGGCGGTCGCCGTCATCGCAAGCCCCGACAGCATGGCGACGTTATGGTCAGGCCAGAAGGCGAAGATCGCTGCGTATGCCGCAACGAACGGCGCGACGGCGCCGAACAGCGCTATCCCCCAGCTGCGCCGGATGCTTTTCAGGAATGTGCTCGTATTCTCCTCAAAGCCGAGCGCGAACATGATGAGGATGATGCCGATATCGGAAAAGCCGCGGATGAAATCGCCGCTTTCTTTTGGCAGCAAGCCCAGATTCACATAGATGGCGCCGATCGCCAGATAGAGAAGAACCGGCGTCAACCGCACTTTGCGCGCGAGGAGGGCGGCGATGAAAACGCCGATCCATATAAGGGCGAGTTGCTCGATTTCGTGCAGGAGAGCCTCCCCGGCGTGAAGGTTCGCCCATGACTTTGGATCGGTTTTCCGCCGCTTTCAATTCTCGGGTAGGGAGGTGCGGCGATGATGCGCGGGGCGGGGAAGCGCCCGCCTATGACCGCTCAATCCGTTCCATATCGGCGTCGGACAGGCCGAAATGATGGCCGATTTCATGGACAAGCACATGTCGCACAAGCTCGCCGAGCGTCACATCGCCATTGTCGATCCATTCAGCCAGCAAGGGCTGGCGATAAAGATGGACATGGTTCGGTCCCGCCATCGTATCGTCGAGCGAGCGGCTGGTCAGATCGATCCCTTCATAGAGACCGGTCAGTTCAAACGGGTCGTCAATATTCATCCCATCAAGGATTTCATCCTCGGCGAAGTCCGCGACATGAATGATGACGTCGCCGCAAAGCGCGCGAAACGCCTCCGGCAGTGATTGATAAGCGTCGCGGGCGAGCAGATCGAACTCTCGAAGGCTCGGCGCCCGCCGGTCCGCCCATGCCTCGCTCATCTGAAGGCGGCGTGAATGGCGCCGAATGTCGGCGCAACAATCGGCATCGGTTCCCGGCCGCGGGTCATGCCGGTGCGCACGATGACGAGGTTTTTGTCCGGTGCGATCAGCACATATTGGCCTTCATGTCCCGCCATCAGATAGGCGTCGTCCGGAACGTCGGGCATGTATTTTGCGCGCCCATCGGCGCCGGGAAGATTGAGCCAGAACTGCGCGCCGTAAAAGCGGTCTGAAGCGGCCGCCGGCTTTGCGACATAGTCGCTCCAGCCTTCGGGCAGCAGCCTTACGCCGCCCACAACGCCGTCATTGAGATATAAAAGGCCGAGCTTCGCCCAGTCGCGCGTCGTCGCGTAGACGAAAGACGATCCGATAAACGTGCCTGACGAATCCGGTTCGAGAACAAAGCTTGCCGCGCCGATGGGTTCAAACAGCGCGTCGCGCGCGAAGGCGTGATAGCCGACATCGTTCGCCTCAAGCGTCTCGCGTAACGTACGCTGGAGAAGGTTGGTCGTGCCGCTTGAATAGGCCCAGTATGAGCCCGGCGGATGGGCGAGCTTTTTGCGCGCGGCGACGCCGCCCGCATCTCTCGCGCGAAAGAGCATCTTCGAAACGTCCGACTTCGGATCTTCATAGGTCTCGTCGAAGGCGAGCCCGCTTTGCATTTGCAGGAGATCATTCCAGGTGATCGCCTTGCGCGCCTCGTCGTTCCGCCATTCCGCGACCGGGGCCGCCGTTTCAACATCGATGAAGCCGCGAAGGACCGCCGCGCCGACCATGGAAGCGGTGACGCTTTTCGCCATCGACCAGGATAGAAACGGCGTATCGGCGGTGAAGCCTTCCGCGTAACGCTCAGCGACGACCTCGCCGTCCTTCACCACAAGAATGGCGCGCGTCGCGGCGGCCTCGTCGGCAAAGGCGGCGTCTATCGCCCGGTTGATCGCGTCATAATCGGTATCGTTGCGCATCGTCGGCGAGCCGGCGAGGGCTTCGGGCAGCGGTTTGCCGGCGAAGGGCGGCAACGGCGGCGTTTTTTCCGGCGCGTCACCGCGCACGAGCGTGCAGCCATAGCCGTCGCGATAGACAGCTTTCGTTCGGCCGAGACCGGCGACCGATGCGGCGACGGACTTGTTCGCCTGGTCGATATTAAGCCGGACGCGCTCAAGCACCGGCGAGATGTCGTTAAAGTCGACCTTCTGCACCACGACAGGATCGCGTCCGGCGAGGAAGATTTCCGAACAGGCGACTTTCGCCACGTATCCCGCGCCGACGCCCGCCATCGGATCGATCAGCGCAAACGCGCCGGCGCCCGCCGCGACAACGCCCGCCGCGGCGATCAAACCCCATCGTTTCATGTAAGAGTCCTTGCTTGCTCTATTCCATCGGCCGGAAGATCAGGGTCATGACGACGCCGATCAGGCCGAGCACCGCCCAGAGCGGGAGGTTCAGCACGGTTCCAAGGGCCTTCGCGAGGCCGCCGGGCGAATTCTCGGCGACGGCGGGGCCGTTAACCCCGATCAGCGCCAGCACCTCGGCTGAGGTTCGGATAACCGGCTGGCCGGCCTCCATCGAGGAAACGGCGTCAGCCCCCAAAAGCGCAACCGCCAGCGCTACGAGAATCCATGAAATCAACCGAAACGCCGCCATAAAATTAACCCCTACACCCCTCTATTCCTTAGAGAATAACCGAGACATGCGGCGGCTGCAAATCCCGCGCGGACCCCGCCGGCTGCGCTTGCGATCGTGCGCGGCGGCTGTATAGATGCGCCCCTCAAAAGCGACGGACAGGTGGCCGAGTGGTTGAAGGCGCACGCCTGGAACGCGTGTAGACGGGCAACCGTCTCGAGGGTTCGAATCCCTCTCTGTCCGCCATCTGCTTCCCACGAACTCTCCGGTTTGACTGGCGCCGCCGACACCGCGCGGTCTTTCAAAGACATGTGACGGCGATCACGCAACATATCCGCAGGCGGGAGACGCTTAGCGAGGCGCATTCGGCCGCACGGCGGCGGACGTCTCTGACGCGCGGATCGGCGTTCACGCATCTTGGCGGAGACCGCTCAGGACTTTTCAGAGAAGCCGAGCGCGCGGCGCTGCGAACGCCAGTCTCCGGAGAGCTGCGCCGCGTTGACCTTGTGCAGGATGAGATGTGCGGGCTGACGCCCGTCAAGGATCGCCTCGATGATGTCAGGCGCGAGGTAAGCGAGGCGAATGATCTTCCAGGCGTAGCTGTCCGAAAAGCCCTTTGCATCGGCAAGAGCTCTGATCGAAGGATAGATTCCGCGTTCCATTTTTCGCCGCCAGTCATGCCCGAGCGCGACGGCGCGGATGAGCGCTTCATTGCGCTGGCCCGCGCCGTTGTCGTCGGTACGCTCGACCGGTCGTCGCAACACAATGATCTTTTTTGAAAGGATGGAGTGTGATCATGAAACGGCGGCATCGGATAAATTTCACTAACGAACAAAAGGCGGAGATCTGGGATCGCTGGCGACGCGGCGAGTCGATGAGTTCGATCGGCCGCGGGTTCGACCGAAATTCGTCGTCGATTTACCCGCTGCTGTCGCGGACGGGCGGCATACGCGCGCCGGAACGAACGCGGTCGCGACTGGCGCTGAGCATCGTCGAGCGTGAGGAACTCGCGCGCGGCCTCAAAGGCGGCTTATCCTTGCGCGATATTGCGCGCCGGCTGCAGCGTTCGCCATCGACGATTAGCCGTGAGGTCAAGTGCAATGGCGGTCGCAAGGCTTATCGAGCGGTTCATTCCGATCAGGCGGCCTGGGATCGCGCACGGCGCCCCAAGCGCTGTAAACTGGCCGCCAACCGGTCTTTGAGCCGGACGGCGGCGCGCAAGCTGCAACTTGATTGGTTGCCCGAACAAATCGCCAGCTGGTTGAAGCGAAGATACCGCGGAGAACGCCGCAATCAGGTGTCGCACGTGACTATCTATCGAAGCCTTTATGTTCAGGCCCGCGGCGTCTTGAAGAAAGAGCTAATGCAGCATCTTCGATCGAAACGCACGATACGCCGTTCGAAACACGCCACGTTAAAGCGCTCTGGGCTTGGTCAGATAACCAACGCCGTATCGATCAGCGAAAGGCCGGCCAGCGCGGAGGATCGCGCAGTCCCCGGCCACTGGGAGGGCGATCTCCTTGGCGGCTCGAAAAACAGCCACGTTGCAACGCCGGTGGAGCGGCATTCGCGCTATATTGTGCTGTTGAAGGTTCCGAACAAGGAAACGCAAAGCGTCGTCTCCGCTTTGATCAAGCAATCGCAGAAACTGACGCGCGAACTCTACAGATCACTGACATGGGACCGCGGCAAGGAATTTGCTGATCACACGCGGTTCACGATGGCGACGGATGTTGCCGTGTATTTTTGCGATCCGCACAGTCCATGGCGGCGCGGTTCGATTGAAAACACCAACCGCTTGCTCAGGCAATATCTTCTCAAGGGAACGAATTTATCCGCGCATTCCCAGGCGCAGCTTAACAAGATCGCGCGGCAGCCAAACGAGCGTCCAAGAAAGACATTGCAATTTGAGACGCCAGCAGAGAGATTCAATCAATGTGTTGCGGCGACAGTTGAATCGGCAGGATTTGGCGGAATTGGAAGATATGCAATCTTGCGGCTGAGAGATTGTTTCAAGCAGAGTCCGACAATCAGTGAAAATCCCTGCTTTGAAACAATTTCTTGGCCTGCTGGCGCGGATGCATAGCGGGCGATGATGTAGGACGTTTCCTGAAGCGTGATGTCTGGCGGCTGTTTGGGATTTGCTTTTTGACTTCGTCGGCTGAACTCCAGGTCATGTCGATCGAAGTTTCGGCTTCCCAGAGTTCGTCGAAAAGGTAAGACAGATCTTCGATCCTTTCTGAAATCACATGAATCACGCGGCCTTCGCGCTGGACCTTCCCTGTAACTTTCAGCAAACGGCCTTGCATCACCTGGGTTCGGTATTTCGTGAAGGTATTTTTCCAGACAATCAGATTGGCTGACCCGGTTTCATCTTCAAGCGTGATGAAAACCACACCGCTCGCTGTCGCCGGGCGTTGCCGCGTAATAACTGCGCCTAGAACCGTAACCCGCCCATTTTCCGGTATGTCGCGCAAGTTCACATTGGCGGTTATGTTCTTTCCTGCATTGCCACGAACAAGCCGCACAGGATGATCTTTAAGGGAGAGGCGCGTGCTGATGAAGTCATCGAACACGTCTTCCTTCAACGTAAGTTGAGGTAATGGCGCCTTGGTGAGGGACTCATCGAGGAGAGGATCGTCAAGCAATGGCATCGGCGCCGCGTCATCGACCGCTTTGGCATGCCAGAGCGCATCACGGCGGGAGACGCCGAGAGAGGCGAAAGCATCCGCCATGGCGAGGCGTTCCAGCGCGGGCTTGAATAGGCCTGCGCGCCTGCGAATGGAGGAGAGATCGCGATAGCCGTTGCCGCGCGCAGCTGTTAGCCAGTGGGCGTCTTCATCCTTGAAGCCTTTGATCATCCGGAAACCGAGACGAACCGCGAGGCCGCCTTTGCCGTCTGGTTCCAGGCTGCAATTCCATGTGCTGGCGTTGACATCGACGGGCCGGACTTCAACGCCGTGACGGCGCGCATCGCCTACAAGCTGCGCCGGGGCGTAAAACCCCATGGGTTGCGAGTTCAAAATGGCGCAGCAGTAAACTTCCGGATGATGATGGCGCAGCCACGCCGAGGCATAGACAAGCAGGGCGAATGACGCCGCATGGCTTTCAGGGAAGCCATAACCGGAGAAACCTTCAAGCTGGCGGAAGCATCGCTCAGCAAACTCTTCATCATAACCGTTATCGATGCAGCCAGAGATGAAGCGCTCTTTAAAGTCTGAAACGCTACCGACACGCCTAAATGCGCCCAGCGCCCGACGAAGACCATCCGCCTCGCTCGGATCGAAGCCGGCAGCGACCATGGCGATCTGCATTGCCTGTTCCTGAAAGAGCGGCACGCCGAGCGTGCGTTTCAGGACTTCTTCCAACTCCGTTGAAGGGTAAACGACTTTTTCTTCTCCGCGCCGTCGTCTCAGATACGGATGCACCATGTCACCTTGAATAGGGCCGGGGCGGATGATCGCGACTTCAATCACAAGATCGTAAAAGCATTTGGGACGCATACGCGGCAGGAACGACATCTGCGCCCGGCTTTCCACTTGAAAGAGGCCGATGGTGTCGCCCTCGCTCAATTGTTCGTAGATGCGCGGATCTTCCTGAGGGAGGCTCGCTAGTGAATAGTCAACGCCTTTCCATTCCCGGATAAGCTCGAACGCTTTGCGGATGCAGGTGAGCATGCCAAGAGAGAGGACATCCACTTTAAGCATGCCGAGGACATCAATATCATCCTTATCCCACTCAATGACCGTTCGATCTTCCATGGCGGCGTTTTCGACCGGGACAAGTTCGTCAAGGCGGCCTTTTGTAATGATGAAGCCGCCGACATGCTGAGATAGGTGACGTGGAAAGCCGATAATTTCTTCAATGAGAGCCAAAGTCTGGCGGATGCGGAAATCATCCAGGCTCAATCCCGCCGCCGCGACTCGGTCCGACTTGGGCGAGCCATCGGACCAGCCCCAGACCTGTCCTGACAATGCTGTAACCGCATCGTCCGTTAGCCCCATGGCGCGTCCGACTTCGCGGATGGCGGCTTTAGAGCGGAAGTGAATGACGGTGGCGCAGATCCCCGCTCGGTGCCGTCCATACTTCCGATAGATGTGTTGAATGACTTCTTCACGCCGTTCATGCTCGAAATCGACATCGATGTCGGGTGGTTCATTGCGGGCTTCGGAAACAAACCGTTCGAACACCATCGTAATGATGTCGGGGCCTATGGATGTAATGCCGAGCGCGTAACAGATGACCGAGTTTGCCGCAGAACCGCGTCCTTGACACAAGATACCTTGGTCTCTGGCAAACTTCACCACGTCATGAACGGTTAGGAAGTAACGGGCGTAATCGAGCTTTTCGATTAAGCGAAACTCGCGCGAGGCCATCGCCTGTACGTTTAATGGAACGCCGTCAGGGTAGTGTTCATTCAGGCCTTCATCCGTTAGTTCCCGGAGACGCTGCAACGGCGGCTTTCCATCGGCGATTTCTTCCGGGTACTCATATTTAAGCTCCGACAGGGAGAAAAGGCACTGGCTGGCAATGACAAGCGTATTGGCGACCGCGTCCGGATAATCTCTGTAAAGCTTATGCATCTCGAACGGACTTTTGAGCCGGCGTTCAGCGTTGAGGAGCGCGCGCTTGCCGATATTGTCAATCGTGCTGCGCTCGCGGATGCAGGTGAGGATATCAGCCAGAGGTCGCCGCGCCGCCTTATGCAACAGTACATTGCCAGTGGCGATGAGCGGCAGATTTAGTTTTTCTGCGAGCTTTGCACAACGCTCAAAGCGTTCTTCATCGGCGCCATCATAGGTGGGGCTAAGGCCAACGAACAACGAACCGGAATATTTTGCGGACAGCTTACTGATATGTTCTGTAGAGATATCTAACGCAATCAGATATGAACCTTCCGCCCATTGCGCGACGTCATCAATCGTAAGGTTGCATTCGCCCTTGATAGTGCGGCGTTTGCCGATGGTCAGGAGACGGCACAGGCGACCATAGGCCATACGGTCTTTCGGGTAAGCGAGAAGTTCTTCGCCGTCTTCAAGCACAAGGCGAACGCCGACGATATAGCGTATCCCTGCATCAAGCGCCGCGGCGTGCGCGCGAACGACGCCGGCGAAGGTGTTTGTGTCCGTAATGGCGATGGCGGGAAGACCTAGCTCTTGTGCCTGTTCAACTAACTCCTCCGGGTGTGATGCGCCGGTGAGGAAAGTAAAGTTGGAGGTGACATTGAGTTCCGCATAGCTCATGGAAATAGCCCTGCGACTTCCCATGAGATTGGTTTTTGGCCGGGTCTGGTAGAAAGCCAGAGCCGCGAGCCGTCGTCTCCTTCAACGCGCCAGTAATCGCGTAAGTCTTCGCTGTCAGGCCCCTTCCACCATTCTGGTCCAATGCGTTCAGGTCCCTTGTATCTGACGGTGTTGTAAGCCTTGTTGCGCCACCTGAAACTTTTTGGCGGCCGGCCGGGGATCAACACCGTGACAGGCTCGTTGCCGAAGGCCGCCAAAGGCCGGGAGAAGTTAGCCTTCCATGACGCTTTTTCTTTGTGCTGCACGGCTTCGACAAAGCGGAATGAACGTCGCGGCACGTAGCTTGAGACCGGCTCCCATCTCAGCACTCTGTCGAAACCAAGTTGGTTTCCGAGCGTGGCGATAAGCTCGTCAAGATCGTTTTGCTTTTCCGCCTCAGCAAAAGTCCTTTGCGTTGGTTTGAATGGCTCCGTTTTAAGCGCGGAAAGCCGCATCATGTCGATGCCGTCGCCTGAATCGACCTTATCGAGTTTTAGGGCGTATTGCCCAATGATTTGGTTGGCATTCTGTGTCGGACGTGCAAGGCCGATATCCAGATGGATCTGGTGTTTATCCGCTCTGTAAAAACTAAGACGAAGGGCGCGCACGCCATAATCGTGATTGCTGAGCCGTTTGCAAACTTGCTCAGTCAAACGCCTAAGGGCTTCGCTGACATCATCCATCAGTCCAATGGGGTCCGGAAAAGACATGCGAGCGGCGAATGTAGGCTGGGCTGTTGCAGGCGCGACCGGATCGGATGCTGCGCCCAGCAACTTTTCGTAAGCGCGCAGGAGGCCGAAGCCGAAGCGCCGCGCCAGGTCGGTGGACTTCAGCGGATAAAGATCGCCAATGCGTTTGAGCCCGAGACGTTTCAGCTCAAAAGTCGATTTCTCGTCCGCAAAAAGCGCGTCGATGGGAAAAGGAGCAAGGCTTTCGCGCGTACGGCCCGTATCAAAAATGGTATGACCTTTTGCGCCAAAACGCGCCGCGGCCTTTGCCGCACTCTTGGTGTCTGCAACACCGATGCGCGCCTCGATCTGCATGTCTTTCAGGCCCTGAAGTATTGCATCAGCCATGGCTGCCTCGCCGCCGAGGAGATGTGCGCATCCTGTGATATTGAGGAGCAGGCTGTCTTTTCCCTCGCAAGTGCTCCAGGGCGAGAACTTCACACACCAGCGCTGCAAGGCTTTGAGAAGCATTTCATCCCGCATGGGTTCTTGTGCGACAGTAATCAGTTGCGGCGCGGTTGCGCGCGCTGTTGCGAGCGTCATGCCGGCATAAAGACCGGCGCGGCGAGCATGTTTATTGACACTGACAAGGCGGACGGCGTTCTTATCTTCCGCCGTTACCGCAAACAGGCAGTCGTCAACCGGCAATCCGGTCCGGCCAAACCGGTTCACCGGCAGGTGCGGTATCCAGATGCAAAGAATCCTTTTCGCCTGAGACATTCAATATCCAACTCCCGACCATTCCCCGCTTGTTTTTGTAGAGCGATGCTCTGATCCGAAATTCCTCCCAATGATCTGACGGCGCCGGCGAACAGTGCCAGCGGGTCTCAGCCGCAGTTGAGTGCGCGGGCCGAGTGACGATCAACAACCCCAATGATCGTCCGGCTTGCGCCGCCAGCTGCAGTCGTCGAAAACTCGTAAGGCCGGGGCTTTTCTCCGTGCACACGATTACGCTCGTCATTGAACCGGAGCGAAGCGCAGTTTCCGCCGCCCAAAGGATCTCTGCTTCAAGAGGGCAGGGAATGAGCAAGATGGCGTCCGGGTCGGTGAACCGCGCGACGGCTTCAGGATGAAAAGCACCTAGAAGCCTAGGATGTCCGCATGCCGTCATCTGGCCGCTTCGGGTCATCAGGAAGGCAAATGCAAGCGCGCCAAGACCGCTGATCTCGTGGACCCGCGCTGGTCGGAGCTCTGGCATAACCCCATATGTTCCCTCTTTGTTCACATCGAATTATCTGCATCCTAGCGCTGGTCCGTCAAGATCGCCTCGTGATAGCTTAAAAATTCTGAGGAGAATCAATCATGTGCGGGCGCGGGGATCAGAGCCTGACTTGGGCAGACATCTGTGAATTGTCGGGGATCATCGGCATGACACCGACCTCGAACCTTGAGCCGGTCTACAACATTGCCCCCACGACGACGGTGCATACCGTCCGCGAAGTTGGCGGTGAGCGCGTCATCGAAAAGGCGCGCCCGAAACCATCTTGCCTCTAAAGCTGCCATTGGCTTACCCTGAAACTGCGGCCAGGTTCTAACTCTCAAGCTGGACCACTCAATGAACCCCGGTCAGGATCAAGGGGCGCGTCCACTCAAAAAAATATTGATGCCGGGGCTTTTCTAGTTTGTCCTTAGCGTGGGCTTTCGAGCGTCTCAGCAGGCGGCTTGGTTTGGGCATTGAGTTCCCTGCAGCACCGGATAAAATCCCTGTTCGCCCGACGAGGGAATTTCTCGCCAAGTAGCTGAAATCACAGGGTGATTTCCGCCCCGAATTCTCGAATTACGCCAAAAATTGCCGAAATTCCCTGTATTTTCCCTACCTTCACGGAAATCATCGACGGAGACCGGTTCGAGCAGAGCTACTCACACCGCCATTGAGTCCCATTATTTCCCGGAAGTTCGGATTGCGGGGCTGACAGTCATCCAGCGCCCTTCGGTCTAATATTCGCTTTTGCAGCGCAAGATTTCGTTAACCATTTCGGAGAGGGGGTGGTATGATCACCAAATTCGGGTCCGCCCGCCGCTGTCAGTAAATTGGGGGCTGTATCATGCGGAACTTCGTCACATTCGCTTCCATACTGTTGATTTCTATCCTCCTCGTCGCCGGTCCGGCTGACGCCCGACGGCGAATTTCCGATGGAGGAAATGTCAGCGCCTGCGCTTTTCAATCCAC
The DNA here is from genome assembly GCA_020446725.1 of Parvularculaceae bacterium. GTDB lineage: Bacteria > Pseudomonadota > Alphaproteobacteria > Caulobacterales > Parvularculaceae > Amphiplicatus. Next base: position 22,813 of record JAGRED010000060.1, read on the forward strand.
GTTCGGCGCCATTCCGACAGATGGTTCGGTTTCTATTCCGATCGGAATATATGACTCGGGGTGCGCTACGACGCCAACACAAGCCTTTTCACTGAATATAGGCGGCACATTCTACAACTCTATGTTCGTGAATGAAAACGGCATCGTCAGCTTCGGCGCGCCGATCACCGCCGGACCAGCAACGCCGCTAGGCAATCTGACGTCGCCGGCCTTTGCGCCGTTCTTTGCCGACGGCATGCTGGGCGACCCGCTATCGCTGAAATATGGATGGACGGATTCCAGCGTCGGCTTCCCGAATTCACTTTGGCTCACATGGGACAGCTATCTTCCCCAGGGTAACCCGACCGCGGCGCCGAACATCTTTCAGATGGGCCTTGTCGATCTGGGAGCCGGCGATTTTGACCTGATTTTCATCTATGAGGACATCAACTGGGATATGGGCGCGATAGGCGCACAGGCGGGCGTCGTCACTTCACCCGGCAACGCGTTGCTGCTCAGCGGTGCGGGACTTTCCGGCGCGTATTTTGGTTTTGAAGACATTTCGAGCGGAACGGGCGTCTGCAATTCGTCGACGCCATCGACAGCGCTCGCTTGCAACAACACGAATGACCTTTCCAATCCGGTTGGAGCAATTGACGACAACGGAAATCCGTCAAACGGCTATTTCCTGTTCAAATTCAGAAATGGCGTCTTGCTCAATACGCCGGTTAGCGAAGTCCCAGTTCCTGCCGCATTCGGACTTTTCGCAATGGGGCTTTTTGGTTTCGCCTCGCGAAAACTTTTCAGAAAGAATTCCGCCTAGCGCTCTCCGGAGTGTTGCTTTGCAAGCTCATCGCGCCATTCAAGCGCGCGACGAGTGAAGAAATGATCGTCACCGAGTTCGCGCTGAAGCCGCTGTGCTGCCGCATCTGCGAAGCTTTGCGCTGATTCTTGATCGTGGCTCTCAAACAGGCACCGGCTTTCAAATTCGTCTGCGATTCCGTAGCGCCAGTCAGCTTCAGAGTAATGTTCGGCAAGCAGATTTCGGCCTTCCTCTATTGCTTCCATTCCTGTCTTCACCTCGCCAAGGGAGCAACGAACCGAGCCCATATTGATCATTGCCACAGAATAGATCCGGTGCGCCCGGCCATCTGCAGTCAGCATTGCACGCTTGAAATAATCTGATGCGCGCGCGGGGTGATTTAGAGCAGCCTCCATCTCGCCCATGGTATTCAGGAAATAAGAAAAATCTTCACCGAAATATGCGCCGAGCATACCATCGTGCTTGAGCACGTCTGACATTCGATTGAACGCTTCTTCCAGGTTTCCGTTTTCGAATTCATAGCGCGCCAGATTGTTGGCGCTAATCAAATATTCTGGATGTTCCGGCCCAAGTATCGCCTTATCGATTTCCACCACTTTCGCAGCGTTCGCCATCGCAGAATCAAGGTCTCTCAGTCTATATTCCGCATGGGCAAGATCATTGAGTGTCGATGCAACGAATGGCATCGGAAGCTTCTTATTTTCGCGGCCAAGGGATAGTGTTTTTACAAGAAGTTTTTTAGAAGATTCAAAATCATTCTGCGCCTCAAGTGAATTCGCCAGCCCTCGCAATGTCTGGGCCATCAAATACGATTTTTCTTCACGGGTCTCCAACAAATCCCGCGCGAGTTCGTAATACGCCTGCGCCTCCTCCGGCGTGTCGCGGTAGAGCGTCGTTTCGCCCATGCCGATCAGCGCGTTCGCATATTCGGCGCGCCAGTCGCCCTTTGCAATGTCCGCTTCGGCTTCCTTCACCAGCGCCGCATAGAGATCATGCGCGGCCTCAAGATCGCCTTTTTCAAATTCCGCCCGCGCGAGTGCGACTTTGGTTGCATAAAGGTCGCCGGTGTCCGCCTTCGCCTCGATGCGCTTGTCGCGTGCGACCGTCAGGATGCGCGCGGCGTCGGGGTAAAGACCGAGGCCCGTATAGCTGCGCCCCATCGTGTGCATCAGGCTCGCTTGCACGTCGGGTTCGGCGGCAAGGTCCGTTTCGATTGTCTTGACGCCTTTGTCGAGGATTTCGCGCGCCGTCACCTCGCGCCCGCGCGATTCCGATGGGTCCGGCACTTCGAACAGGCCGACCATGAATTCCGCCGTGCGTTCAGCCTTCATCGCTTCGCGTTTGGCGCGGGCCTCATTTTTAACGGCGAAATCGCGCTGAGCGAACGCGTATAGCGCAACGCCAGCGAAGGCGACCGCAAGCGCCGATGCGCCGGCGAGGAGCCGGCGCAAGCGGCGGACGCGCCGCACCGAATCGCGTCGCACCAGATCGTCGAGGCCGACATTCATCATCGCTGCGATGATTTTAAGGCGCGCAAGGCGCACACCGTCGCCTTCGGCGCGCGCGTCGGCTGCGAGCGGCGCATCGATCGGCGTGTCTTTCAGCGTGCCATCGATGTCGGTTTCAAAGAAGAGCACGGGTGGGATCGCGCTCGATCCCGGGTCGCCGTCGATCGCGTAGCAAAGAATGTTCGCCGGCGTCCTCTTCTTTCGGAAATACGCGATTTCTTTGTTGACCCATGGGCTCGCCGCCGAATTCGGCGAGCAGACGACGATGAGGAACTCGGCGTTGTCGAGCGCGTCCTCAATTGCAGTTCGGAGACTCGCGCCCGCCGCCTCTTCATCGCGGTCGCGAAAGATCGGACGCAAGGGCGGCTCAGCGCGGCGGTTGGTCGGCGGGCGCCAGGTTTCAAGCGCGCGGTGCAGCGCTTCCGCCGCGCTGCGGTCGCGCCAGCTATACGAGAGAAACGCCTTGTACCTGAACGCCGTCATCGGGCC
>JAGRED010000061.1 GCA_020446725.1 Parvularculaceae bacterium
CCGCCGTTGACGTTCACCTTCTCCCGGTCCAGGTCCAGGTCGCGGATGAACTTCTCGGCAACGACCGCGAACGCCTCGTTGATCTCGAATAGATCGACATCCTTGACGGCCCAACCGGCGCGGTCGAGCAGCTTGCGGATGGAATCGACGGGCGCCGTCGTGAACCATTCCGGTTCCTGGCTGTGCGTTGCGTGCGCGACGATGCGCGCGACGGCGTTCGACGCTTTCGAACCGCGCGTGATGACGAGCGCGGCCGCGCCGTCCGAAATCGCAGAGGATGAGCCCGCCGTCACCGTGCCGTCTTTTTCAAACGCCGCCCTTAGCGAGGGAATTTTCGAGGAATCGACCGTCGCCGGTTTTTCGTCGTCCTTGACCGTCACCGGCCCCTTGCGCGTCGCAATCTCATAGGCGGCGATCTCGTCGGCGAATTTGCCGGTCTTGATCGCATCCTGCGCGCGCGTCACCGAGCGCATCGAGAATTCGTCCTGCTCGGCCCGGGAGAACTGCCATTCGCGCGCGCATTTCTCCGCGAAAATCCCCATCGCCGCGTGCTTGTTGTAAGGGTCTTCAAGGCCGTCATAGGCCATGTGGTCGAAAATCTGTCCGTGTCCGTATTTGATACCCGTGCGCCCGGTCGGCAGGAGATGAGGCGCATTCGTCATCGCCTCCATGCCGCCCGCGACGACGACATCATTGACGCCCGCCGCGATTGAATCATGCGCCAGCATCACCGTCTTCATGCCGGAGCCGCAGACCTTGTTGACGGTGACGCAGCCCGCGGATTTCGGCAGCCCCGCGCCGAGCGCCGCCTGGCGCGCCGGCGCCTGGCCGAGCCCCGCCGGGAGCACGCAGCCCATCAGCACTTCCTCAACCGCGTCGGCTTTCGTTCCGGCGCGCGTCATCGCCGCCTTGATTGCATGAGAGCCAAGCTCGGTTGCGGCGACGCCCGTGAACGCTCCCTGAAAATTGCCGATCGGCGTTCTGGCCATGCCGGCGATGACGATCTCTTCTTTCATGGGAGGCTCCCTTTCCGTGATGTACGCACCAAACATCTAGCGCCTCCATCGGATAAAGGAAACAAGCTTGCCCGAACCTCTCTCCAATCTTTTTTAGTCCATGCGATCACCCAAGCTCAATCGACGGACGGGCTTGATCTCAACGACCACCGAATTCTCGCCAACCGTCGGCGCCAAATACAAAAGGCTCGGTAGCTTGAATATAGTCAGCGTCTTGAATCCATTTTTCGGCGGCGTCTCGCACTAAGTCTATTAATGAAATTGGGCCAAAGATAATGCTTGATCGATCAGGCGCAACCACAGCCAGATCTGTTCCAAAACTATTCCGAAGCTTTCGCCAAAACGCCAAGTCGAGTAGTTTTGCTAGCGCTAACGATGACATGATTGTCGGGTCGTGATCGTCAAAGACACGAATGACGTTGAGTCCGTTTTCGCTTTGAGCGATGTCATAGTTGCTTATCAGAGTTTTTGTTCGTTCAATCGCCCCGTTTAAGGCCTCGGAATATGAAAGGCCTAACCTCTCAATTGATTTGGCGGTCGAAAAGTCGAGCCCGCCGTCACGCCGCGCAACGATTGCCGTGGCCAGTTGCCCAGCAAAGATTTCATAGGCGCAATGGCTGGTTTCGCCGTCTGGTAAGATTCCTAATCGCTGGCCGACTTCGTAGGAATCGGACGCCGCATCTCCCAAATAGTCACGGTGTCTAACAACGGCATAAAGTTCCTCGACTTCATAATCAGGGTCGTCCGAATAACTCAAAATCGCTTTCAGGATGAATATCTCAAATGCATCGTCATAAGAAAGCGCATCGCGTTCAATCGCGATCGCAGCATTACCAAGGAAGACATCAATGCGTTCATGCCCAATAGCCGCGCTTGGACGAATTTCAATGACATCATCCAGACGCTCAGACCATTCCGCCGAAAAATCCGCGCGCGTTCCAAGCGATCGCAGAACAAAAGCGCCAAAATCTCGAATAACCGTGCTTGTGCCCGCCACGCCTTCCTCCACACATGGTGCGCGCTTAGGCGGCAATACAGCATCAAATAGTCGCGACCGAAAGGCGGACTCGCTATGCCGCCTTTTTCCCGTTCGCGATCACTTCAAGCGCCATTTCGTCTGCGATGGCGCCGGTCGGGCGGCCCGTCTGCGCCGAGCGCTCGAAGATCGAGGCGAGCCGCGGCCCGATCGCGTCGATGCGGCGGGTAAGCTCAGCCTCGGTCCAGGTTCCGAGGATTTCGAGCCCGACGGAAATGACCCCGGCGGCGTTGATGACGTAATCTGGGGCATAGAGAACGCCGCGCGCGTGAAGCGCCGCGTCCATGTCCGGCGTCAGCAACTGGTTATTCGCAGCGCCGGCGACGATCTTCGCTTTCAGGCGTTCGATCGAATCCTTGTTGATCGATCCGCCGAGCGCGCAGGGGCTGAATATATCGACATCGGCGCCGATGCAGTCTTCCGGCGAAACCGCGCTCGCGCCGAAACGCTGAACCGCTTCCTTGACAGACGCCTCGTTGATATCCGCAACGACGAGTTTCGCGCCGGCGTCATGCAGCAGCTGGCAAAGCGCCATGCCGACCGCGCCGACGCCGAGGATGGCGACGCTGACGTCTTTCAGCGAGTCGCGGGCGAGCCGCGCCTTCGCCGCCGCTTCGATGCCGCGCCATACGCCGCGCGCGGTGAAGGGCGAGGGATTGCCGCCGACGTCTTTTTCGCGAATGCCCGCGACGTACCGCGTCACGCCGTGAACGATTTCCATGTCGTGTTCGGTGACGCCGGAATCCTCCGCCGTGTAGTAGAGCCCGCCAAGGCTTTCGACGGCGTGACCGAATGCGCGCATCATTTCCGGCGTCTTTTGCGTTTTCGGATCCGCGATGATCACCGCCTTGCCGCCGCCGAAGGGAATGCCGCCGAGCGCGTTCTTGAAGGTCATCCCGCGCGACAGGCGTTTCACATCGTCAAGCGCGGCCTCGACGGTCGCATAGGGACGAACGCGGCAGCCGCCGCAGCCCGGCCCCAGCGTCGCGTCATGGACGGCGATAATGGCGTCGAGCCCGGTGCCGGCGTCCTTGAACCGCACGACCTTGCGCCAGCCGTCAACGGCGATTTCCTCTACGTTCATGGTTCCTCCCTCGGCGCGCCCCTGTCGGGCGCATGCTCGGCGGGCGGAAATCTAGCCGCTTCGCTTGAGCGATTTTCTTCAAACTGGGGCGCCTCCAGCTTGACTCTTAGCATATGCTGCCAAATAAGGAGCGCAATCTGGCGCGATGCCAGTGACATTGGATACAGCCTCCCATGAAGCTTGACCAAATCGATCACGCCATCCTGCGCTACCTGCAGGAAGACGCCCGCATCACCAACGCCGATCTCGCCGAAAAAGTCGGCCTGTCGCCGACCCCCTGCCTGAGGCGGCTGAGGCGGCTTGAAACGGAAGGCATCATCAAGGGCTATCACGCCGAGCTCAATCGTGAGGCGCTCGGCGTCAACGTCACGGTGATCATTCTCGTCAAGCTGGAGCGCGAAGACGACAACACGCTGCGGGAATTCGAGGCGGCGATCAAAAAGCGCCCCGAAGTGATGGAGTGCTATCTCGTCACCGGCAAGTTCGACTATTTCATCCGCGTCGTCATTCCGAGCCTTTCCGCCTACGAAGTGTTCCTGTCGGAAACGATCCTCAGAATGCCGAAAGTCGCGACGGTTGAATCGAGCTTCACGCTGCGTGAAGTCGAACGAAAAGTCGTGATGCCGCTCCCCGCAAACGCCGGGCGGTAGACGCTTCGCCTTCATGATAGGTGCGGTCACTGAACGCGCCCGATGATCTGGTTATTATTGCGACGCGCTAGCCGCCCTCCGCCGGCAGGCCGAAAAAGATGACCGCGGCCGCAGCGATGACGCCGAACGCCGCAAGCGGCATGATGACGACCCGGCTTTTTCTCGTCTTGTGCGCCGCAAGCGCCGCTGTCGCGCATTGCAGGCCGTAGTAGAAAACGAACGCCTTCGAGGCGTAGCTGATGATCTCGAATATGTTCGCCGCCCAGGTCACGCCGATCGCCGCGGCGGCGGTGACCGCATAGCCCCATTTCATGGTCAGCCGTTCATCGCCATTCGCAGCGATGAGCCCGCTCGACCCGTTCATGTCGGCGACGGCGGCGGAGATCTGGGATGAGATGGCCGTTATGATGATGAGCGGCGCGACGATGGCGCCGAGCGGCGCCAGCATGTCGATGATTGCGGTCTCTCCCCCGTGCTCCGGCAGGCGCCCGGCGAAATGCGGCGTGATGAGAAGAATGAAGGCGATATAGACGCCCGTCGCGATCCATTGCGCACGCCGCATCGTCTTCACCCGCAACGCGCGGTCATAGGCTTCGCCGAGATAGCGCGATGTCTCGAACCCCTGAACGAGGATTACGAGGCCGAGAATAATCCTGATTTCGTTCCACCCCGCCGCGTGATTGACTTGCGAAACATCGAAGCGCGCGCCGGCGATCTGCGCGACGACCCACCAGGCGAGCCCTGCAATCAGCCCGCCAATCAGGGCGAGTTTGACGCCGACGGCGATGAGTTCGACATTTTCAAGCGACTTCAACCCGCGCGCAAAACCGAGAACGCCGAGCGCGGCGATAACGGCGGTCGACAGGAGGCGTGTGGCGTCGGGATTGACCACCCCCGCGGCTTTCAACGCGAAGGCGGCGAACAGATTGAGGTAGTAGGCGACGGAGATGAAATAGGCGAAGGCGAGCGCAAGCTGGCAGGCGCGGTCGAAAGCCTTCAGCGCGCGCGAAGGATCACCGGCCAGGATCGGCTCGACATTGATGATGTTAAACCGGATTATCGCGCCGAAAAGATAAGCGAGCGCGCAAAGCCCCGCCATCGCGACGACCGCCTTATCGCCCGCCGCATGGGCGAGAATGGGGCCGCTGACAAGAAAACCCGAACCGATGATCGAGGCGAGCGGCGTCACCGTCGCGCGCCATGCGTCAGTCTTGATGAATTTCGGATTGAGCGTGACCGCCGCGAGGCCTAGCGCCGCGATCACGATGACGAAGTTGACGATCAAGCCGGCCGCTCCCTATTCGTCGCTTGCGCGCGCTCAAGCGCCGCCATGCGACGACCTATCGCTGGAAATCGTAGAACGCGCCCATTTTCAGGATCTGCGTCAACGCATCCATCGCGGCGAGCGCTTCGTCCATGAAGTCGGGGTCGCGAAGATCGTCAGGCGTCAGCCGGTCGCGATAGTGTTTATTCACCCAGCCTTCGAGCGCATCGAATGCCGCATCGTCGAGCAGGAAATTCTGGTTCGTCGCTGCGCGTTCCTCATCCGACAGGACGACGCGCAGGCGCAGGCACGCCGGCCCGCCGCCGTTCCGCATCGACTCGCGCACATCCATATAGATCGCGCGATTGATCGGGTTGTTCTTCGAGAGCGTCTCGTCGACGAAGGCCTTGACGCGCGCGTTCTCCTCCGACTCCTTCGGCAGGACCAGCGCCATCTCGCCGCCCGGCAGGGTCAGGAGTTGCGAGTTGAAAAGATAGGACGTCACCGCGTCCTCAAGCGCGACAGCCGCAGCCGGCGCCTCGACGATCTCGACGAACGGCGCCGCCTTCCTGATCGCCGCATAGGCGCCGTCGCGGTCTTCAAAGCTCTGCTCATGCAGGAAGAGAACCGATCCGTTGGC
>JAGRED010000062.1 GCA_020446725.1 Parvularculaceae bacterium
ACAAGATTCTGATCGGGATCGTCGTGATGCAGATTTGCGCCGTCGGCGCGGCATGGATTATCGGAGCCGCGGGCGCAAAAAAACTCGCCGTCCTGACGACGACCCTCAGCATCGTCGTCTTGTTCGCGATCGGCGTCGCCGCCTATCTAAAATACGGCCGGCGCACCTTGTTTTTCGTGATCGGATGGCTCGGCATTCTCTGCGCGTCGATCATCATGACCCTGGTGCATTGGGGCGGCGTCGATGTTTCCCGCGCGCAATCGCTCGACGTCATGCGCGTCTCGATGGTTTTTGACGCGCTGATGCTCGGCCTCGCCAGCGTCGTCAGCGTCGTCGACATCCAGCGTGACCGGGAAAAGCTGAGCCATGAACGCATGGCCGCGATGCGCACAAATCTGAAACTGCATAATCGTCTCGGCAGGCTTGAGCAGAAATATCATCTTGCGCAGACGGTCGCTGAACGCACCAATCAGCGGCTCGTCGATACGACCCATGACTTGCGCCAGCCGCTTTATGCGCTGCGCGCAAGCCTCAGCGAAATCGGCGGCGGCGAAAACACGTCGCCCAGAGCGACTGAGATCGAGCAATCGCTCGCTTATATGGAAGAACTTGTTGAAGCGGTGTTCGACAAGGCGATGGAGGAAGGCGAAATCGCGTCTCCGCCCGACTCCGACGGCGCGGAAATTCTAAGGGCTGACAAGCTTTTCGCCTCGCTTTTGACGATGTTTCGCGCCGACGCCGAGAAAAACGGCGTCGATCTGCGCGTCGTTCCGTCAAGCGCCTTCGTTCGCGTTGCGCCTTTCCCTGCGCTTCGCATCCTGTCGAATTTCGTCGCCAACGCCATCCGCTACGCGCCGGGCGCGCGGATCAGGATCGGAGCGCGGCGGCGCGGCGGGCGCATTTCGTTCGAGGTGCATGATACGGGTCCAGGTCTTGATGAAGTCGAACTCGACCTCGTGAAAGAGCGTTTCCGGCGCGGCGAAACCGCGGCCGGCGACGACGCCGGATCGGGGCTCGGCCTATCCATCGTGGACGCGCTCGCCAAAGAGAACCGCCTTGAATGGTCGATCAAAAGCCGCAAGGGGCGCGGCACCGTCGCAACGCTCTTTGTCCCCATCGCTGAATCATAAAGCGCCGATCAAACGGCGCTGAATCACAGGCAATGCGCATGAAGCATACCGAACCCCGATCCATCTGGGCGACCGTCAAGAAGCGCAGGCTCCTGGCTACGGCCGCGCTGCTGATCGCGCTGTTGCTTCTGGCGTTCTGCTCGTCGAGCGAGAAAACCTTCAAGCGCCATGCAGAGTTCGGGCGCTCCTGTGAAGACGTGCTCAAAATATCCGATGACGCCAAGGCGAAATGCGTAACGCTTTATTTCGGCACGACGCGCAAACCGAAAGGCGTGAAAAGCCGCGGCGACGATGACGGCTTTGATATTATCGGCGGATTTGGAAACACGTTCGACAATCGCCTTCACTTCGGCCGCGCGCAGGTGTCGATGCCGTATCTTGTATCGGATCTCTATCCGGAAGGGCGCAAACGCGGCGTTGTCGATCATGCGGCGGGAGCGCCCCCGGAGGGAAGGGCGCAAACGGAGCGCTTCGTCGCCATCACGACGATTTCAAAAACGGAGGAACGACGCTCCTTCGCCGAAAACTTGCGCGAGGCTGT
>JAGRED010000063.1 GCA_020446725.1 Parvularculaceae bacterium
CGAGCGCCTTTCGATCGTCGAGCGCCAATCCGTCGGCCGCCTCTACGACAAGCCGCGCCATATCGGATCGCGAACGCAATTCGAGAGTCGCAAATTTGGCGACAATCTCGTCAGCCGCCGTTCGATCAAACGTCTCCGCGCCGAGCGTTTCGACGAGCTGACGCTGCAGCATATCCGCTTCGCGCCGCGCCTCGGCCCGATCGCTTCGATGCTCGACAAAAGCGCGCTTCAGGCTCTCGCGCGCGGCGGGCGTCAGCTCCGCGAAAGCGTGATGACGGTCGCGCCGGTGGTCATGCGGTCCGCCGGCGATTTTTCCCGCGACAAAGCCGCCGAGAAAAACGTTGGCCGCGAGTGAAAAAGCGAGCGCGATGATGATGCCGCGGTTCATGGAACATACTCCTCGACAAAGCCGTAGTCCTGATCGAACGCATCCGACAATTCGGCGTAGAGCGCATTGTCGGCCTCAGGCGTCGCGGCGCCGGCGATAACGCCCGCCGCGCCGAAAGTCAGAAGAAGGCTCGCTGCGGCGAGCGGCCTTGCAAGCGCGCGCCAGCCGAAAGCGTCTGCAAAAAGGTCAAGCGACAGGCGCTTCCGCCTTGCGCGTGCAAAGGCGTCAAACCCGGCGAGCGCGAGTGAGCGAAACGCGTCATCGGGCGCCGCGTCCGCGATCCGCATATCGGCGAGCGCCTCATCGATCATCCGATCGGCGACGGTCCCGTTATCGGCGGAACCGAATTTGTCGTTTCTGTCGGCGGTCATACGCCCTCCATCAATTCCTCACGCTGCGCGGCGAGCGCCGTGCGCAAACTGCGCCGCGCGCGCGACAGCAGCGATTCCAGCGCGTCAACGCTGATCTTCATCGTCGCGGCGGCTTCCGCATTCGTCAGCTCCTGATAGTGACACAGCAGGACCGCCAGCCGCTGACGGTCAGGCAACTCCTCGAGCGCCGCCTCGACCGCGACGCGTCGATCTTCCCGGCTCAGCTTTTCAAACGCCGTCAACGCCTCGTCGACCTGTTCGCCCGCAGCTTCTTCCGGCGCCTCGCGCGTCCGCATGCGCAAGCGATCAAGGCAGGCGTTGCCGGCGACGCGGGCGAGCCATGCGCCGAGCGGCGCACCGGTCGGTTTCCATCGCGGCGCAAATTCCCAGAGCTTCAGGAAAGTTTCCTGCGCCGCATCGTCAGCATGAGCCCTGTTCATCATCATGCGCCTGCAAATTCCGAGGACGGTCGGCGAGTGACGAGCGATGAGAACCGACGCGGCGCCGCGATCGCCGCTTGCAGCGCGCGCAATGAGCGCATCATCGCTTTCATCATCGCTCGTCAACGGGCCTTACGCTCCGTCCTCGCTGTTTCGTCAGTCTTTACGCTTGCCGTGGCGCTTGCCGTGATGCTGGGGCATCTCATCCTTGCTGAGCTGGCCGTCGCCATTCTTGTCCATATTGTCAAAGCGTTCGCGCGCGGCGTCCTCAAATTCACGGCGGCTGACATAACCATCGTTATTGGCGTCAGGAAAGCGGCGCGCTTCACGCTCGGCCTGCCGCGATTCATGAAACGCCGTCATTTCTTCTTTGGTGATGACGCCGTCGCCGTCAGCATCGGCTTTCGCGACGAACTCCTTGTGGCGCGCGTCGAGTTCGGAAACCTCGACCTTGCCGTCGCCATCGGCGTCAAACCGGGACATGTCGCCCTTCGGCCCTTTCGCATAAGCGCCCGCGGCGAAAGCGGCGGATCCGAGAATTACGGCGGGAATCAGAAACTTCTTCATTTAAGGCTCCTTATGGGTTCATCGCCCTCGGGAGGTTAAACGGGCGAGCGCCGAAAACCCGTCGCCGCCTTGAGATTTTCCCGGAAAGTCGCGGCGAGACGGCTTTCATCGGTCTCATGAAGGCGCGCGGCGGCTTTTGACCGCCCGTCCGGGGTCAGCATCGCTTCAAGGTCGCTCGCCGGCGCGTCCGCGCGGACTTCGGCGAAGCAAAGGACGCGCTTCAATTTCGGCGAGAATGCGGCGGAAGTGACGCCGCCGATCACCGCGTCGCGCGAACGGATCGCCGCGCCGACGGGCGCGCGGTCGCAATCAAGCGACAGAACGACGAGCCGGCGCCGGGCGCGCTCGGCGTTTCTCATCGCGCGCCGTCCATTGAACCAAGCGCGATTGGGCGGCGCGAGATGCGGAAGGCCGATCTCGTCCGGGATGCGCGCCTCTTCAGCCGACAGCGCCGCGTCCGCGCCGATGAAGTCGACGCCGAGACGCGGCGCGCCGCCTTCGATCCGCAACGCGTCGGCCGCGTCGAGCCCCATCGCGGGAATGGGTTTCCTGCGGCGCAGCCGCTCCCAGATCACAAGCGCATCTTCCGCTGGAAAGATGATTTCAATGCCGGGCGCAGAACCGAGATTGATCGGGCGCACCGCAAGTTCCACCCCGCGCACGCGCCCCTGCGCGGTCGCTTCGGCCTCAAGCACGTCAACGCCTGCGGCGGCGGCCGCATCGCGCGCATTCGGTCCGAATAGTCCGAGGGCCGCAACCATGCCCGCGATGTTTTCAACCTCGACGTCGAACCCGCGCGCAGCGACCTGCAACCGGCGATCAATCGGCGCCGACGTCGTCAGCAGGAAGAGATCGCCCGAAACGCGCGTCATGTCCGCCAGATCAACGACGAGACCGTCCGCATTCAGAATGAGGCCGCGACCGCTTTCAGCCGCCGACAATTCCGTCACCGGACAGGATGTGAGGCGCGACAGGAAAGACGGAGCTTCCTTGCCCCGAACCGTATAGCGGCAGAGCGGGCCGAGATCGACGAGCGCCACATCGCGTGACGCCGCTTCATACTCTTCCTCGAAGGAAGAATAGACGCGCGCCGCCGCCCAGCCGTTGACGCTTGTCCATGAATTGGTCGCGGACACGCTGGCGGCCGCGGCGTAGAGCGCGGTCGCGCGCGGTTCGGTCGCATCGTCGGCGGCGGGAAAGATCATGGGTTCGTCCCTCCCTCCTTGAAATACCGCAAGGCCCGTTCGCCGGCGCGGCGTCCCGCCGAAAGGCTGACCCCGCCCCCGATTGAGGCCTCAGGCCCGCAAAAGAAATATCCCTCAAGCCCCGAAGCGTCAGTGATGCGTCGGCGGCGCTCAAGCGCTTCAAACATCGGCGGCGCTGCGCGTTCGGGCGCATCAAGATCGATCGCGACAATCTCTGCGCTCATTTCGGGGGCCACTCTTCGAATGGCCTCGCGCGCGACATTCTCAATCCCTTCGCGCCACACTTCATCGGCGGGATCGCCGAATGCGACCGGGTGCAGCAGCATCGCAGCGGTGAGGCAGCCTTCCGGCGCAAGCGTCCGGTCGAGCGCGGAAGGAAAGACAAGTTCAACGACGCCGTTCGAGGCTTTGCCGGATGCGGCCGCGCGCCAGGCGCTTTCAAGCGTCGCCGCCGACGGCGCAAGCAGGAACCGACGGTCAAGCCGCGCGCCGACAAGCGCGTCGCCGATCGGTCCGTTCAACGCGAGATGCGCGCGAACGGTCGCGATCGTCGGCGCAGGAAAATCAAGCAGTCGCGCAAACTCAATATCGAGCCGCGCCTTTCCGACAAAATCGATGAATGTCTCGCGCGCGCTAAGCGCCGACACGATGACCGGCGCCCTGATCTGCCCGCCGTCGTCGAATGAAACGCCGGCGACGCGATCCCATTCGACAATGACAGTGCGGACGCGATCGGTCTGGCGAATGGAAACGCCGGCGGCCTGCGCCGCGCGTCTCAACGCACTCGCAAGCCCCCGTCCGCCGCCGTCGATCGCCGCAACGCCGCCCTGAAGACCGGCGGTCTCGCCCGCGAGACGCCGCAGCAAGGCGAGATAGGTGAAGGCTTCAGACGATCGGTGCGCCGCGCCGATCGACGCCTCGGCGCGCAAGTAATCTTCAAGGCGCTGGTCGGCGAACCGCCCGATGACGGCGCCGTCGAATGACGCGGCGCCGATTTCGCGCAAGGCCGGGATCAACGGCGCCGCGCCGCCTGAAAACCAGCCGCTGAGCGCACGCGCGGTCTTGCGTTCTTCTTCCAGGAAATCGGCGAACCGCGTCGCATCAGCTTCCGAAAACGCCGCGACCGCCTCGCCGGCGAGCGCCGGATCGCCGGGCAATGTCATCGCCGCGCCGTCGCCGAAGCGCACGAAGGTTTCAAGGCGCCGCGCGATAAAGGAAAGCCCGTGCCGATAAAGATCAAGCGCGTCGATGACCTGCTGATCGAGCGCATAGGCGAGCGGATCGCCGTCGACGGCGAAATAGCCGGGCGAAAATTCCCGCTTCTCGCGCGGGCGATCGCCGGTTTCGATCAGAACGACATGGAGGCCTGACCGTGCGATCATCGCCGCCGCGGCGAACGCATCAGCCGTTGCGCCGATCACGACGGCGTCGATGCCGCCTTCGATCCGCGCGCCTTTGCTGACATTCATCGTCTCACTCATCGCCGGTCAACTCCAGGGCGAGCGCAGCGGCGGCGGCGACAGGATCTTTCGACGGCGGGGGCGCCGGCACGGCCGGCGCGTCAAAATCGCGGCGGCGCAATCCCGCGCCGACATCGGGCCCGATCAGCACCTCGATTTCACGCAGGCTCGCGCCGCCGCCGAGACGTTTTTCGATGACGCTCGCCGCATGACGCCCGAGGATTTGGCGGTCCTGTCCGCTCCACTCCCGCTCCTCGCCGTTTTCAACAAGACGCGCAGGGCAATAGGGCGCACGGGCGATAATCTCCCTGCCGACGATCTCGAACGTAAGCGGCGGCTCCTCATCGATCTCGCCTGCGATCATCGCATCGCGCGCCCGGCGGATCGCCGCTCTGTCAGGCGCGGTAAAAAAGACTGCGTTCTTTCGCGCAAGCGCGGACTTCGGCGCCTTTTCAATGCGCAACCGGATGAACGCCTCAACGCCTTGTCGCCGCAACAGCGGCGATCCGCCGGTCTCGATGCGCAAGCCGAACGCTTCGGCGATAAGGGCGCTTGACGCCATGACGGATTTCGCGCGGATTTCCTCACCGCCGTCGAGCGTCGCTTTCCACAGCTTGTTTTCGCTGCGCGATAACGCTTCGGCCTTCTCCCTGACGATTTCAACGCCTGCAGCCTCGGCGGCGCGAAGCAAGGCGCCGTGCAGCGCCTGCGCCGGGATGACGCGCCGCGCAGCTGCGGCGACGCCAAGCGCTTGCGCCGATCCCGCTTCATCGCCCGCAAGACCGAAAGGCGCCGCGCAGAGCGACAGCGCGTGCGTTTTCAGCATCTCGTCGGCGAAATAGTCATCAAGGACCGCATTCGCGGAAAGATAACGATCAACGGCGTCGGCTGCGCCGATGCGCCCCATGTCGGCGATGAAAGACGGCCAGAGATGCTCTAGCGCCGACTCGCGCGACGCCAGCGCCCGACCGTCGCGAACAGGATCATCGCTCGTCGCAAGCGGCCGTTTCTCTGCAATCGACGCATGAACCGGCGGCGCTTCGAATTTCAGATCATATTGCTGAAGATCGAGCAGGCGCCAGACGGCGTTCGGCGGTTCGGCGACCGCGCCTTCGACCGGCGCTTCGCCGCCCGTGCGCAACAACGCCGTCTGCGCGCCGCGCCGCGCCGCGCATCCCGCCGCCGCAAGACCCGCCATGTCCGCGCCGATGACGACCAGATCAAATTTCGAACGTGCGGTCACGGCTGGCGCGCCCCGCGCGCGGCCGCGGCGACGATATCGTCATAGACGCCGCGCATGCGCGCCGCGACATCGGCGAGCTTTTCCTCCGCCTGATGAAGATCGTCGGCGCCGAGGCTCTTCGTCATGACGCGCGCCAGGGCGTCGCCCGCCGCGCCGGGCGCAAAAACGCCGCCGGTCGCCGCGCGGCTGATCTGCTGCGCGGTTTCATAAAGCCGCGCAGCTTCGCCGATCGTATCCGCCTCTTCCGCCTTCAGCGCGTCTATCCCCTTCAGCAATGCGACCGTCGCTTCTATCCCGATTCCACGACGGCTTTGCGTCAATTGAGGATGCGTCAAAATGAGATACTGAAGCGTGAAGTCGACCTCGACAAACCCGCCGATGGCGTTTTTGAGGTCCCACGGGCTGACCGCCGGTTTGGAAGCCGTCAGCCGCGCGCGCATATCTTCAATATCGACGGCGGTTTTCGCCGGATCGCGCGGTCTGGCGAGAATTTTCATAAATTCCGCTTCGACACGGCCGCGAAGCGCCGCATCGCCGGCGATGACGCGCGCCTTTGTTAACGCCATGACCTCCCAGGTCCAGGCTTCGTCTTCATAGTAGCGGCTGAATGCCGAAAAACTGACCGCCGCCGGCCCTTTCGCGCCGGACGGGCGCAATTGCATGTCGACTTCATAGAGCGCGTCTTCTTCCGAGGGCATGGTGACAGCCGAAAGATAGCGGCGCACCAGGCGCGCAAAATAGGTGACCGCATCGAGCCCCTGGGTTCCGGCGGCGCGCGCGCCTTCCCCGGCGTCATAGATGAACATGAGGTCGACATCGGACGCCGCCGTCATCGTTCGGGCGCCGAGCCGGCCGAGCGCCGCGATGACGATCGCGCCGTCGATGGTTCCAAACTGGCGTTCCGTTTCGCCCTTCGCAATTTCCAGCATGGCGGCGAGCGACGCCTCGGCGATCAGCGTGAAGCGCTCGGCCGCTTCCTGCGCGGAAATGAGTTCAACAATCAGCTGCGCGGAGACGGAAAAGGATTCTTCCGACGCCCAGCGCCGCGCCGCATTGACGGTCGCCTCAAAACCGTCAGCCGCTGCGAGGCGATGAGAAAGCCGGTCGGCGAGTTCCTCGCGCGTCGGCAAGGGATCCGGCCAGCTCGATTCAATCAGCGCCTCGGCGAGGTAAGCGCGCTTTGCAACCTCGCGCGCAAGATAGGGCGAGACCGTCATGATGCGGATGAGCCGCTCGAACACTTCCGGGCGGTTTAGGAAAAGCGAAAAGATCTGAACGCCCGCCGGCAAGCCGCGCAGGAAACCGTCAAAAGCGGCGAATGCGTCATCCGGCGCGCTCGCGCGGGCGAACGCTTCGATGAGGCTCGGCGCGACCTTGGCGAGCAGCGCACGGGCGCGCGGGCTTCGCGTCGCACGCGTTTCACCCGCCTGCCAGCGGCGGAAGGCGTCCGCGACCTGTTCCGGACGCTCAAAACCGAGCCGGCTCAGCGCCGCAATCGTATCGGGATCATTATCGACGCCAGAGAAAGAAAACTCCGGCGCGGCGGTCGCAGCCTTCTCTTCCGGGTGAAAGAGCGGCGAGGTCAGGCTATGCGTCGAACGGAATGTTTCCATCAGGCGCGCGCTGAAAGCGCCGAGCGTTTCCTCACCGAGGAAAACCGCGAGCCGCGTCGCATCGTCTTCATTGGCCGGAATGCGATGCGTCTGCTCGTCATTGATCATCTGCAGGCGGTGCTCGACCTTTCGCAGATAATCGTAATGCCGGGTCAGCGCATCGGCCGTTTCGCGTTCGGCCACGCCCGCCCCGACCATCGCCTCCAACGCGTCAAGCGTCGCCCGCTTGCGGAAGTCGGCGTTCTTGCCGCCGCCGATCAGCTGCTGGGCCTGCACGAAGAATTCAATCTCGCGAATGCCGCCCGGCCCCCGTTTCAGATCATGGCCGAAAAACTCCGCCTCGCCTGCCGCCTTCGACGCATGGATCTGGCGCATCACCGCGTAAATTTCCTCGATCGCGGAGAAATCGAGAAACTTCCGCCAGATGAACGGCCGCAGGCGCCGGATGAATTCCTCGCCGAGCGGAATGTCGCCCGCCGCGGCGCGCGCTTTGATAAAAGCGGCGCGTTCCCAGTTCTGCCCGTAGGATTCGTAATAGGTTTCCGCCGCATTGATCGAGACCGCCGCCGCGGAAACGCCGGGATCGGGGCGCAGACGCAAATCCGTCCGGAAAACATAACCGTCCGGCGTCTGGTCGTTGAGCCGCGAAACGAGCGCGCGGGTCGCCGCAACAGCGATGCGTTTCGATTCAAGCGCGCCGCCAAGCGGTCCGCTTTCGCTGTCAAAGAGAACGACAAGATCGATATCGCTTGAATAATTCAGCTCGAACGCGCCGTGCTTTCCCATCGCCAGAATGGTTAGCCCGCAGTCTTTTTCCGGGCGGTCAGGATCAACCGGCGTAAAGCCGAGGCGCGCGCATTGGCGCAGCGCCATTCTGAGCGCGGAACCGGCGACGGCGTCGGCGAATTCCGACAGGCCGCGCGCCGCCTGCATCGTCGACAACGCGCCCGAAATCTCCGCAAGTCCGAGCGACAGCGCCGCGTCATCCTTCGCCGCCCGCAGCGCTTTCATCTGCGCCGCCGCATCCGCTTCATCCGCCGCCTTCCAGGCCGCTTCAATGATGCGCCGCTGATTTTCCGCAGGCGCGGCGTCGAGCGCCGCCGCCGCCATTTGCGGGCGCTTCTCGATGAGGCGGCCGAGATAGGGCGAACAGCCGGCGACGCCCGCGATGAAATCGCTCGCAGGCGAGGATTTGCCGAACGCCTCAAGCG
>JAGRED010000064.1 GCA_020446725.1 Parvularculaceae bacterium
CGACCGGGCTTGTCGACGGCGTCACCACCAATCCGAGCCTCGTCGCGAAGTCCGGCCGCGATTTCAGGGAGATGATCGCGGAGGTCTGCACCTTGACGCCCGGCCCCGTCAGCGCCGAAGTGACGGCGCTTGAAACCGAGCAAATGGTCGCGGAAGGGAAGTCGCTCGCCAAGATCGCCGCCAATGTCGTCGTCAAGCTGCCGCTGACGCTCAAGGGGATCGCCGCCTGCAAGGCGCTCGCCGATGACGGCGTCAAGACGAATGTGACGCTTTGTTTTTCAGCGAACCAGGCGCTTATCGCGGCGAAAGCCGGCGCGAGCTATATCTCGCCCTTCATCGGCCGCCTCGATGATATCGGCGAGGACGGCATGCAGCTCATTCGCGACATTCGCGTCATCTACGACAATTACGGCTTCAGGACGGAAATTCTCGCCGCCTCGATCCGTTCGCCCCAGCATATGCGTGAATCAGCGCTCTCCGGCGCGGATGTCGCGACCGCGCCGCCTTCGGTCATCCGCGCGCTCGCCAATCATCCGTTGACGGATAAAGGCCTTGAGGCGTTTCTGGCGGACTGGGCGAAAACGGGACAGAAAATCCTTTGATCGAAACCGGCGACAGCGCGGCGGCCGTTCCCTGCGACGAAAATGAAACCGGCGCGGACTGCCCGCCGCTCGTCTACGCCTTCGGCGTCAGGAAGGCGACCGGCCATCCCCTGACATGGGACGACGTGAAATCCGGCGCGCGCGCGGCGGAATTCGACTGGCTGTGGATCCATCTCAACGTGAATTCGGAAGAGGCGGCGCAATGGGCGCGGGCGCAGGATTTCATGCCGGGCGCGGCCGCCGAGGCGCTGTTCGCGATGGAAACCCGTCCGCGCATGACGCGCTTTGACAGCGGCGTCGCCGTCAACCTTCGCGGCGTCAATCACAATCCGGGCGCTGAGCCCGAAGACATGGTGTCGCTTCGCATCTGGGCGGACGCCAAACGCGTCGTCACCGCGCGCCGGCGCGTCGTCAAGGCGATCGCGGATGTTCGCGCGATCATCGAACGCCCGAACAGCGGCCCCAGGGATCCGGGAGAATTCGTCGCGCTGCTCGCCTCGAAGATCACCAACGCGATCGAACCCTACGTCGAAGAGGTGACGGACGCGATTGACGAGCTTGAAGACGTCGCGCTGGAGGAGAACGAACGTAACATTCGCGCGCGCCTCGCCGATGCGCGCCGCACCGCGGTTCAGCTCCGCCGCTATGTCGCGCCGCAGCGCGACGCCATCAATTCGCTTTCGCTGAGCGATGTTGCGCTTTTTGACGCCCGGACGCGCCTCAATTTGCGCGAAACGTCCGATGCGGTGACGCGCATGACGGAAGAGATCGACGCCGCGCGTGAGCGCGCGATGATCCTTCATGAGCAGATCATGGACCAACGCTCGGAGACGATGAACCGGAACATGCTCATTCTGGCGACCGCGACCGCGGTCTTCCTGCCGCTCCAGTTCATCGTCGGGTTGTTGGGGATCAATGTCGCGGGCATACCCGGCGCGCACAGCCCGCTCGCCTTCTGGGTCGTCGTCGGCGTTTCCCTCTCAATCGGGGCGGCGATGATCGGTTTCTTCCGCGCAAGGGGTTGGATTTGAGGATTTTCGCAGCCGTCGTTTCCTTCCTGCTCGTCGTCATGGCGTCGGCGCATGCCCAGAGCGCTGCGGATCAGGCGCGCGAAAAGGACATTTCCGCGGCGGCGCGTGAGCTCGGCGCGCTGGCGGCGGACCTGCGCGACGGCGGCGTCGATGATCCGCAGGAATTCGAACGGAGAGTGCGGTCTGCCTCGCGCAAATCGCGCGCGCAGATCGCGCCGGTCGGCGAAGCGCTGAAACGAGCGGAGGACAGCCTTTCCCTGCTCGGTCCCGCGCCGAAGGAAGGCGAGCCGCCGGAAGCGGCCGCGCTCGCTGGCGAACGCGCCGCGCTTAATGAAACCGTCAGCTATCTTCGCGGGCAGCGCACGCGCATTCTCGCCAATGTCGATGAAGCGACGTCGCTGCTTGGCGAATTGTCGGAGCGGCGCCTGCGCGATCTTTATCGCAATATCCTCCGGCGCGACGTGTCGCTGATGACGCCGTCGCTTTGGACGAAGGCGGCGGATGAAGCGTCATCGCTCGGCGCGGCGTTTGCGCGTTTTTTCGATAACTGGTCGCAGAGCCGGGCGAACAGGGGCGGCGTTCTTCTTAATGTCGCGGCGCTGATCGGCGCGTTTCTCGCCTCTTTGCTGCTGATCGGGCCTGTGCGCGATTGGCTGCGACGCGTCGTCACGTCGCGGATTGAGGCGCACGAGCCGACGCCGGCGCGTCGCGTCGCGGTCGCCGGCGCGCGCATGTTGGCGCGGCTCATTCCCGGCGTCTTCGGCGGGCTCATCGTTATTGAAACGTCGCGCGCGCTGGGGCTTCTCGGCGCAGAGGGCGTGCCGGTCGCCCAATCGATCTGGATCGCGCTCGTCGCCTATCTCGTCGTCGACGGCTTCACCGGCGGATTGTTTTCGCCGACGGCGCCCGCCTGGCGGCTTGCCGATATGGAGGCGGCGAAAGGCAAGCGCGCGTCGGCTCTGCTGATCGCGATTGTTTTCATCGTCGGCGCCAAGTCGGTCATCGTTGAAATCGCGCGTACGGCGGGCGGCGCCGATTCTTTCAGCGATATCGTCCGTGGCGTCGCCGCCATCCTCGTCGGGGGCGTCCTTTTCCTGATTTGCGAAAAGCGCCTTTGGGTGAACAAACCGGATAAGGCGGCGGACGCCGGCGCCAATGCGGCGGGCGGTGAAGCTCGAGACGAGGAAGACGGCAGCCCGTGGCCGGCGCTGCGTTTCATCGGTCGGATTTTCGGCATCCTCATCATGGCCGCCGCGTTCGCCGGGCACATTAACCTCGCCGATTTCGCGGCGACGCGGCTCTATTATGCGGCGATCATTCTTTCGATCGCGTGGTTTGTCCGCGCCGCGCTGAAGGAGACCGCAGCCTGGGCCGACAGGCGTCTGCGGTCTGACCGGTCAGCCGGAAGGGCAGATGACGAGAACTATGCGTTCCAGTTCTGGATCGGCGCCGGCATCGACTTCGCCCTGCTGATCGCCCTTACGCCGCTTCTGTTCATTCTCGCCGGCGTTGATGCGAGCGCGGTGCGCGCCTTCATCCTCCGCGCGCTTGTCGGGTTCCGGATTGGCGGCGTCGTTATCTCCCTGGCCGATATTTTTCTGGCGCTGACGGTCTTTGTCGGCATCCTGATGGCGACGCGGATTCTGCAGGGCGCGTTGCAGCGCGGGCCGCTGGCGCATTCGCGCATTGATTCCGGCATCAAGAATTCACTGACGACGCTGTTCGGTTATACGGGCCTCGTCATCGCCGCGATTGCCGGCCTCGGCGTTCTCGGGCTCGATCTTTCAAACCTTGCGTTGATCGCCGGCGCCTTGTCGGTCGGCATCGGGTTCGGACTTCAGTCGATCGTCAACAATTTCGTATCCGGCCTGATCCTTCTCTTTGAACGTCCGATCAAGGCGGGCGACTGGATCGTCACTGCGTCAGGCGAGGGGATCGTCAAGAAAATCAGCGTTCGCTCGACCGAGATCGAAACGTTTGATCGCGCCGCGATCATCGTGCCGAATTCGGAGCTGATCGCCTCGACGGTCACCAACTGGACGCACAAGAACGCGCTCGGCCGCATTCGCGTCGCTGTCGGCGTTTCCTATGACAGCGATCCCGAACTCGTGCGAGAGATCCTTCTCAAGGTCGCAAACGATCATCCGCTGATCGTGCGCTATCCCGAGCCATTCGTCGTGTGGGAGGATTTCGGCGCTTCGTCGCTCGATTTCGAAGTCCGCGCCTTCCTCAGCGATATCGGCAAAGGGCTTCAGGTGCGGACTGACCTGCGATACGCAATCTTCAAGGCATTCAAGGAGAAAGGGATTGAAATTCCTTTCCCGCAACAGGACGTTTACATCAAATCCGCGCCGGATAGCGTCAAACAGAGGGTGAGCGCCGAAGGGATTGGCCGCCGCGGGGAGGCGCCCGCTCATGAGCCGGCGGATTTCGATGAACCCGACGATGATTGAGGCGATAGCACATGCTTGAATTGCGGCCGAGCTGCGAATGTTGCGACAAGGATCTTCCGCCTGACGCCGCGGCGCGCATCTGCACGTTTGAGTGCACCTTTTGCGCAGCGTGCGCCGATGAAGTCCTGAATGGCGTTTGCCCGAATTGCGGCGGCAATCTCGTCGAGCGGCCGATACGGCCGACAGCGCTGTTGTTGAAATACCCAGCGTCGACAAAACGGATCGTCAAGGAAAATGGGTGCCCATCGTGAGTTTCGTCTTTGAACCTTCGGCGCAGCCGGTCGCGAAAGTGCTCGGCGGCGGCGATTTTCCCGTCCGGCGCATCTTCTGCATCGGGAAAAATTATGCCGACCATGTGCGCGAAATGGGCGGCGATCCGAAATCCGATCCGCCGGTGTTCTTCACCAAACCTGCCGATGCGGTCGTCGGAACGGGAACGATCGTTTCCTATCCGCAGGGAACGTCGAACCTTCATTATGAAGGCGAGCTTGTCATTGCGCTGAAAGCGGGCGGGCGTGATCTGAAGACGCGGGAAGAAGCGGGCGCGCTCATTTTCGGTCAGGCGGCAGGGTGCGATCTGACGCGCCGCGATCTTCAGGGGGCGGCGAAGAAGGCCGGCGGTCCGTGGGACGCCGCCAAGGGGTTCGACAATTCCGCGCCGCTCGGTCTCATCGCACGCATCGAAGATTTTCCGCCGGACCTTTTCGACGATGCGCGCCTGATCCTGAAAGTGAATGGCGTTGAAAAGCAGAATGCGTCGCTCCGCGACATGATCTGGACGGTTCCGGAAATCATCATCGCGTTGTCCGGGCTCTTTGAACTGAAAGCTGGCGATCTCATCTTCACGGGAACGCCGGACGGCGTCGGCCCGCTTTCCCGGGAAGATCAGGTTGAAGTGACGATCGGCGTTTTACCGCCGCTTGAATTCGCGATCGGTTAGGGAATGGAAGTGAACGCACCCGAGATCGAATATTTCAGCGAGCGACAGGCTTTCTCGCCGCGCCTGCTCGGGTTCATCGTCTTATCGACGGCGTTGGTCGGCGGTTTCGCCTATATGGAAACGCGCGATGCGCCCGGCGCTGAAACGGGATTGACGATCACTCTGGGCGCGCTCGCGCTTCTCATCGTCATTTTCAGCTCGCTCAGCCTGACAACGAGCGTTACGGACGCGAGCGTTTCCGTAAAAGGCTTGTGGTTCGTCAATCGTATCATCCGGTTTGAGGACATCGCCTCGGCGGAGATGCGTAATTACAAACCAATTCTGGAATATGGCGGCTGGGGCTATCGAATAGGCCCGTCCGGCAAAGCCTATAATGCGCAAGGCGATGAAGGCGTGCAGCTTGTTCTCAAGGATGGCGGGCGCGTGCTGATCGGATCGCAACGCGCGCGGGAACTGGCCGACGCGATTTCGTCAAGGTTGAGGAAGTAGGAAGATCATGACGACGGACAAGGCGGCTCGATACCGGGAGCTTGCGGCCGAAGTGAGCGCCGTGCTTGAGGGCGAAACCAACCTCACCGCCCGGATGGCGACGGTCTCGAACATCCTGCACCACGCTTTCGATCATTATTTCTGGACCGGCTTTTATGTTGTCGATCCTGAAAAGCCGGATGAGCTTGTCGTCGGTCCTTATCAGGGGACGCTCGGCTGCCTTCGCATTGCATTCGGCAAAGGCGTTTGCGGCGCGGCCGCCGCGCGCCGGGAAACCGTTATCGTCGAAGATGTGCACGCCTTTCCCGGGCACATCGCCTGCGACGCCCGATCCGAGTCGGAAATCGTGACGCCTGTATTCGACGGCGACGGGCGCCTGATCGCCGTATTCGACGTCGACAGCGACCGGAAGGCGATGTTCGACAGCGACGACCGGGCGGGCCTTGAAGCGATCATGAAGGCTTCGTTCGCAGGCTGAACGCCCTGATTATTAAGTCTCGCACAACCATTGCGCGCCGAATTGCGCGGGATTTGCTCAGACCTATCGTCTGGATGACTATTCTAATTCCGGGTGTTAGCCTTCGATCTTGTGACCCCGCGTCAGACGGGGCTGACCAAGGTCGGGAGGCGACCCCATGAAGCAGATGCAGGGCCTTGATGCGGCCTTCGTTGCGTTTGAGCAGCCCAATGCGCCGATCCATATCGGCTCAATCGCGATCTATGATCCGTCGACAGCGCCCGGCGGTTTCGTACGGTTCAAGGACATCCTTCATTTCATCCGTCATCGGCTGCATCTTGCGAAGACGATGCGCCAGCGCATGGTCAAGGTGCCGTTCGGCATCGACTATCCCTACTGGATCGAAGATCCGAATTTCGATCTTGAATATCACGTTCGCCACGCCGCCTTGCCGAAACCCGGCGACTGGCGCCAGCTCTGCATTCTGACGGCGCGCACCTTTGCGCGCCCGCTCGATCTGACGCGCCCGCCCTGGGAAATTCTGGTCGTTGAAGGGCTCGACAATGTCGAGGGCGCGCCGAAGGGCAGCTACGCGCTGTTGTCGAAAGTTCATCACGCGTCGATCGACGGCGTTTCCGGCGTCGACCTGATGCACGCGCTTCATGCGCTGACGCCGGACCTTCAGGAAATTCCCGATCCCGATCCGTGGCGACCCGAGCGCATGCCGAGCCAGCTTGGCATGTTCGCGCGCGGTTATGTGCGCGGCTTCACCAACCCGCTGCGCCAGATGAAGGTCGCCGCCGATTCAATTCCCGGCATGTACAAAATCGCCAAGGGCGCAATCAAAGGCGACTTCGACCTCGCGTCGAGTTTTTCGACCCCGCGCACGCGGTTCAACGGCAAGGTGTCGGCGCACCGCGTCATTGACGGGCGGTCGTTCAGCCTCGCCGACATCAAGAGAATCCGCGTGCTCACGGACGGCGCGACCGTCAACGACGTCATGCTGTCGATCGTCGGCGGCGCGATGCGCGCCTATCTCATCGACAAGAACGAACTTCCCGACGAAACGCTTGCGGCGATGGCGCCGATCTCCGTGCGGGCGGAAAACGAAAAGAACTCGATGGGCAATCAGGTCTCGGCGATGCGCGCGCCTTTGGGCACGCATATCGACGATCCCGCGACGCGCATCGCGTTCGTGCGCGCCGAAACGCAGAAATCGAAGGCGATGACCAACGCCCTCGGCGCGCGTCAGATGGCGGAGATGAGCAAGCTGTCGCCCGCGCTTTATATGGGCATCGGCGCGCGGCTCTATTCGCAATGGGGGCTCGCCAACCGGGTCAAGCCGATCTTCAACACGGTCGTGACGAACGTGCCGGGCCCGCCCGTGCCGATCTATTCGTCCGGCGCGCGACTGGTGAACATCTTCGGCAATCTCTGCCTCCTCGACGGGGTCGGGCTCGGCCATGTCGTTCAGAGCTATGTCGACAAGATCACCATCACCGCCACCGCCTGCCGCGACGCGATGCCGGACCCCGCCTTTTACGCCGACTGTCTTCAGGCCTCGTTCGACGAGCACCTGAAGGCGGCGGAAGAGGTGGAGAAGGCGGCTGCATAAAGCTGTTGGAGCCGCCGGCGACCGCCGCGACAGTCGGATGGAAAGAGATTGACCCATGATCGCCATTAACGCCGGACAGGAAACGCAAATGTCGGCCGCCCCTCACAACCCACGCCCGCCGTCGCTGTTCTGGCTGTTGACCGAAGGCCGCGCGGTGTTCGAGCTCGGCTCGTTCTATTACCTGCGCCTCCTTATGCGGTGTCTGCCTAAGGGCGACGGCCATCCGGTCATCGTCCTGCCGGGATTTGTCGCCAGCGACGCTTCGACCGGGCCGATGCGGGGCGTTCTCAAGGATCTCGGCTATCCCGCCTATGGGTGGGGCCTCGGGCGCAATCTCAAATTCGACGATGAGCGCGAGGCGGCGATGGCGGCGCTCGTCGATCGGGTTTACGCCGAACACAAGCGCAAGGTGTCCATCATCGGCTGGAGCCTTGGCGGCGTCTTCGCGCGCGAGCTCGCGAAAATGGCGCCGGAAAAGGTGCGCAGCGTAATCTCGCTCGGCAGCCCGATCACCGAACACCGGAATTACTCAAACGCGCGGACGCTTTTCGAAGCGATCAACGGGCCGCCGGAAGAAAACCGCGCGGCGCAGCTCGCGCAATTGCAGAAGGCGCCGCCGGTTCCGACGACGTCGATCTTTTCAAAAAGCGACGGGATCGTCGCCTGGCGCGGCTCGATCCAGCACCGCGAACACGGGCACGACCTTATTGAGAACATCGAAGCGCCGGCGAGCCATTTCGGCCTCGGCGTCAATCCGCTCGTGATCTACGTGATCGCCGACCGGCTTGCGCAGCCGGAAGACGACTGGAAGCACTTCGACTATGACGGCATGCGGAAACTCTTTTTCCGCGGCCATTGAAGGTCTGACGGCGCCTCGTCATCAATCGACCCCCATCGTTTGTCGAAGGCGCAAGAAGAACTGAAGAACAGATTTAATAAAACACTATTTTCTTTTTAAAGGCCATCCGCCTTCCGATCACATTTTTAGAAGTGATCAAAACGCCCCTTGCAGAGTCTCCAAAACCATTTCCTTATTCGCGCGCTCACATTCCGTGAGACGCATCGAGGCGCTGCAAGAAAACATAACGCTTGTCTTTCACGGCGCCGCGAATTTTCCAGCAAAGGCGAAATGATGAAGAAGACGATTGGAGGGCTTGTGGCCGGCGTCAGCGCAATTGGCGTCGCAATGGGGATGCTCGGCTCCGCATCCGCTGCGCCGGTTTGGGAGACTGGCCGGGCGCTCGGCCGGATCGATAATGCGCGCGGCCTCAATCAGGCGGCGTTGCGCGCGCAGTCGGAAACGATCGCGCAGGGCATGGTCAAGGCCGGCAAGGGCGAGCTCAAAGCGTTTCGGTCGGATGTCGACGCCCTCGGATCGACGCATGTGCGCATGCATCAATACCATCAGGGACGCAGGGTCTACGGCGCCGATCTGGTGCTGCATGTTCGCGGCAATGGCGACGCCTATCTTCTGAACGGCCGCTACGCTGACGCCAAACGCGCGCCGCAGGGCGCGGCGCTGACGGCTGAGGCAGCGCTCGCGAAAGCGGCGGCGAGCCTTGGCGTCGGCGCCTATACGACGGTCGGCGCGCCGGAGCTCGCCTATGTCGTCGGCGATGACGGGGAAACGGTTCGCCTCGCCTGGCGCGTGCTCATCGATTACCGCGCCGGCGATAAGGCCGAGCGTGACTATCTGTTCGCCGATGCGACGACCGGCGATATCGCGGCGGTTCATCCGACGGTCAAATACGCCAAGAACTGGCGCAGCTATGACGCCAATCGCGCGGCTTACACCTCGTCGACCCTGCCGGGGACGCTGGTCTGCTCCAACACGCAGTTCTGCCCGCTCGCCGATGCGCAGGACGCCCATGACGGGGCGAGTCTCACCTATGATTACTATTTCTCGAAATTCGGACGGCGCTCGCTCGACAATAACGACATGGCGCTGATTTCGAGCGTCAATGTCTGCGACGTCAATAATTGCAGCGGCTGGAACAACGCCGCGTGGATTGGCACGCAGATGGTCTATGGCGACGGCGACGGCGTCAACTTTACGCCGCTGAGCGGCGATGTCGACGTCATCGGCCATGAGCTGACGCACGGCGTCACGGATTTCACCTCCGACCTCATCTATGCGAACGCGTCCGGCGCGCTCAATGAAGCGCTTTCGGACATTTTCGGCGCGTCGGTCGAAGCGTGGAGCGAAGGCGGGATTAACGCAAACACCTGGAAGATCGGCGAGGACATCTACACGCCCGGCGTTGCGGGCGACGCGCTTCGCTATATGAACAATCCGACGCAGGACGGTTATTCGCGCGACTATTTCCCGGAGCGGATTCCCGAAACCTCGAACCCGACCAGCCAGAACGACCGGGGCGGGGTGCACGGCAATTCGGGCATCTTCAACCTCGCTTACGTTCTTCTCGTTGAAGGCGGAACGCACCCGCGCGCCAAGACGACGACCTTCGTGAACGGCGTCGGTCTCACCAAGGCCGAGCAGATCATGTATCGCGCGAACACGCTCTATTACACGGCGTCAACCGGATATGCGGAAGCGGCGGCCGGCGCGGCGCAGGCGGCGCTCGATCTTTACGGCGCGGCCGAACGGCAGGCGGTGATCGACGCATTCTGCGCCGTCGGCGTCGGCTCAAATTGCGGCGCGACGGGCGGCGGCGACACGACGCCCCCGGCGATCACCAATGTGACGTCTGTCCGGGGATCGGGCGGGCGGTTCACCATCCGCTGGACGACGAATGAACCGGCGACATCGGTTGTGCGCATTCCGGCGTTCGGCTTCACGAACTCGGATCCCGCGCTCGTAACATCGCATGCGCTGACGCAGACCGGCACGCGCCGCGCGACCTATACCTACTACGTCGATTCCGTTGACGCGGCGGGCAATATCTCGACGGCGGGTCCGTTCACGCACCGGAACTGATCCTGGCGGTCATGACCAATGAAGCCGGCGGCGCCCTGCCGCCGGCTTTTTGCTGCCTCATGTTTGAGAAAGAGCGCCTGTATTATTCGTCAGGCGCACGCCCGGACAGAAGCGCGATCGCTGAGAAGGGCGTTTCGGAATCCGCATCAATCGTCACAAGGGTGACGTCCCGCACGCCGTAACCGACACCGGCATCGCCCGCGGCATTGAGGCGCCAGAGATATTCCGTCTCATCGCCCGCCATCTTTCGGTTAAGCGTGAACGGGGCGGTGTCGCCGTGAATGAGCAGAACGGGTTTGCTGAAGTCTTCAGCGAGCGATTTCAGCCTCGCGCGATAACCTGCGAACGCGTCGCAGGCGCGGGACCGCGCGGATGCGCCCTCGCAGGCTTCGCCAAGCCGCTTCCCGTCAAGGTCCGTCGGGTCGGCCTGCATGGCGATGATGAGCGCGCGCGCCTTCTCGCTTTTCGCAAGCGCTGCTGCGCGCGTCAGCCAGTCGAGATTGCGGCGGTCGCGGTCATCGGCCGCTGCGCCGGCGGTCGCCGAATCGTCGAGGCCGACATAGTCGCGGCCGTTTGCGGTGCCGACAACATGGATCGTCGCAAAGCGCACTTCGCCATAGGCCCATGTCGCATTCTCAACCTGTTCGGGCTGGCGCTCGTAACGGAGCGTATCGGCATTCGCCTGCGGCGATGAAAAGAACCGGTTCCTGATGAGGTCGAGCCTTTCGAGTTCGCTCGCGCGCTCGAAGCCGCTCTTGGCGATGTCGTCGCGATCGCAGTCGGTCCATTCATTGTCGCCGGGCGTGTAGAACACCGGCGTCGGCGCGAGGCTGTCGACCAGCGCGGCGAACCGTTCGTCATATCGCTCGATGCAGGGCTGGCGGCCGCCTTTGTAGTCGCCGACATGAATGATGAAGGGATAAGCGCCGTCGCGGATGACGGGAACCGCCTGCGCCAGCATTTGTTCATCGGCGTCGGAATAGGGCGTGTCGCCGATGACGATGAACGAAAACGCCGCCCTATGCGCGCCTTGATCAGCCGGCGCGTCATAAGCGCACGACGCCAATGAGAGAACGGCGAGGAGCGGGAGGTGGAAAAGGGTTTTCATGGCGGTGATTGGTCCAGGAGTGAAAGGCGGGGGATGACGGCGCCCGGCCGGATGAGCGCGCCGGGCGCGACGACGGCGTTGGCGCCGATGCGTGCGCCGTCGCCGATGAGCGCGCCGAATTTTTCAACGCCGGTGTCGATGATCGCGCCGTCGAGCAGAATGCGGATGCGCTTGTCGTCGCGTTCATTGCGGTAATTGGCGATGATTGCGCCCGCTTCGATATTGGCGCCGGCCCCAATGATTGAATCGCCGACAAACGAGAGATGCGCGACTTTCGAGGCGCCGAGCATGAAGGTCGATTTAAGCTCGCAGGAAGGCCCGACGATGCAGCCTTCGTCGAGAAAGACCCCGCCGCGGAGATAGGCGCCCGCCGCGACGAAACAGTCGGGGCCGACAATCGCGGGGGATTTCAGAATGGCGCCGGCTTCGATCGTCGCCTTGCGATGAACCGCGACGCCGTCCGTCACGGTATAACCGTTCAGCGCCCCTGTCGCGCGACGGATGATCGCCTCGGCGCGTTCCGTGATGTCCCACGGCGCGAGATCGCACAGCTGCTGGAAGAGGCCGTTGCGGGCCGATGCGATCCAGTCGCGAAGGTCGATGGGAGACGCCAACGCGCTAATCGTCGTCGTTTCGGCGCTCGAGATCGCTTGAATTTCTGAGCGCCGCTTTCGCGTGCTCGATGATCCGCCGCACATCGATCGGGTCGTCGACATTCGGCAGCGTGATCACGCCGACGCCGGTGCCGCGCAGGACGAGGCTGCCGTAACCGAAGATGCGGCCCCAGACCGATTGCTTCAGCGTGATCTCCTCAATCTTGTTGAGCGAGACTTCCTGCGTATTGCGCGAAATGAGTCCGGTCTTGTAGACGAAGCGATATGTCGTCACCGCGATTTCCGTCGTCCACAGGATGATGAGATGGTTGAGAAGGATCAGCCCGCCGATCGCAAGGCTCAAGCCGACGAACCACCAGCCGACCCGCAATTCCGAAAACGGAATGGGGTCGCTGAACGTGCCGAAATGGAGAAGCGTGTACATCACCGACGGCGCTGCGCCGAGGGCGAACCAGAGCACGGGGAAAAAGCTGAACGTCCAGTTGAAATGGACGCGATAGACGATCTCTTCTCCCGGCGCCAAAGTCTTGTCGACGTAGCCCGCCATCCCGGTGTAACCCCTCTTCTCGGCAGCCGCCCCGACGCCTGCGCGTTCCCTACTATATAGAACGCCCGGCGGGGTAGGAAAGGCGATCCCGGCGTTGAAAGCGGGGGAAACGCGCGATAAGAGGCGCGCCGGATTCATCCGTCACGCGAACTCAAAACCCCGAAAGAGCGCCCCCGGCGGGCGGACAAGACATGGCGAAACACCAATATATCTACTTCATGCAGGGCCTTTCCAAAGCCTATACGGGCGGCAAAAAGGTCTTGGATAACATATACTTGCAGTTCTATCCTGACGCTAAAATCGGGGTTGTCGGCGTCAATGGCGCGGGCAAGTCGACGCTTTTGAAGATCATGGCGGGCCTCGACAAGGAATTTTCGGGCGAGGCCTATGCGGCGGACGGCGCTCGGGTCGGCTTCCTCCAGCAGGAGCCCCAGCTCGATAATTCGAAGACCGTCTTCGAAAACGTCATGGAGGGGCTCGGCCCCATCAAGGAAAAAATCGACGAATTCAACGCCGTCTCGGCGGCGATGGCCGAAGATTACACTGACGAGCTGATGGAGAAGATGTCCTCGCTCCAGGAGGAAATCGACGCCGCCGACGGCTGGGATATCGACTCGAAAGTCGAAATGGCGATGGATGCGCTGCGCTGTCCGCCGGGCGACTGGAAGGTCGACAAGCTGTCCGGCGGCGAGAAGCGCCGCGTCGCGCTTGCGCGCCTGTTGCTGTCAAAGCCCGACCTTCTCTTGCTCGACGAACCGACGAACCACCTCGACGCTGAATCCGTCGCCTGGCTTGAAAACCACCTGCGCGAATATGCGGGCGCCGTCATCCTCGTCACGCACGACCGCTATTTCCTCGACAATGTGACGGGCTGGATTCTCGAACTCGATCGCGGCCGCGGCATTCCGCATGAGGGGAATTATTCCTCTTGGCTTGAAGCCAAGCGCAAGCGCATGGAGCAGGAAGAGCGCGAGGAACAGAACCGCAAGAAGACGCTCGATCGCGAAGCGGAATGGATCAGCGCCTCACCCAAGGCGCGCCAGGCGAAATCGAAAGCGCGCATCAACGCCTATGAAGACTTGCTGGCGAAAGCCGGCAAGGAAGATGTCGGCACGGCGCAGATCCAGATCCCGCCGGGGCCGCGCCTCGGCTCCGTCGTCATCGAAGCTGAAAATCTCAAGAAAGGCTTCGGCGAGAAGCTTCTCTTCGACGGCCTTAATTTCAAACTGCCGCCGGGCGGCATTGTCGGCGTCATCGGCCCGAACGGCGCCGGCAAGACGACGCTGTTCCGCTTGTTGACGGGCCAGGACGCGCCGGAC
>JAGRED010000065.1 GCA_020446725.1 Parvularculaceae bacterium
CGGCGTCGGCGATGTCGAGGCGGCCGCGCGCGCGCTTGAGCCGGCGAAGAAAAAGCGCATCCACACATTTATCGGCACGAGCCCGCTGCACCGCGACGCGAAGCTTAAAATGTCGAAGACGGAGATTATCGACCGCATCGGCGACATCGTCTCTTTCGCGCGATCGCTTGTCGATGACGTCGAATTCTCGCCGGAAGATGCGATTCGCACTGAACGCGACTATCTGCTCGAAGCGGTGCGGGCGGCGATCGACGCCGGTGCGACGACGATCAATATCCCGGACACGGTCGGTTACACGACGCCGGAGGAAATCACCGACCTGTTCAGGTTCCTGACGGCGAATTCGCCTTCGCACATCACATTTTCAACGCATTGCCATGACGATCTCGGCATGGCGGTCGCCAACAGCCTCGCGGCGGTGAGGGGCGGCGCGCGCCAGATCGAATGCGCGATCAACGGCATCGGCGAGCGCGCCGGCAATTGCTCGCTCGAAGAAGCGGTGATGGCGCTTGCCGTCCGTCGCGACTTCTTCAACATGAAGACGCAGATCGATACGTCGCAACTCTATCATGCGAGCCAGTCTCTGGCGCGCGTGACGCACAATCCCGTGCCACGAAACAAGGCGATTGTCGGACGCAATGCGTTCGCGCATGAAGCGGGCATTCACCAGCACGGCGTTCTCGCCGACAAACGCACTTATGAAATCATGGATGCGGAAACCGTCGGCGTCCCCTCGAACGCGCTCGTGCTCGGCAAGCATTCGGGCAAACACGCCGTCGCCGCGCGCATCAAGGCGCTCGGCTTCGAGATTTCGTCGCAGAAAGTCGAGGATATCTTCCCGGACTTCAAGCATCTCGCTGATACCTGCCGCGAAGTGACCGACGCCGATCTTGTTCGCCTTGTCACCGGCAATGCCCAGACCGACGGACGCATCGGACCGTGGCGGATGCGTAAGACGGAATTGCGCGTCGACCTTGAAGAGGCGGAAAAGCCTTACGCGCGCATCACGATGGAGCATGACAATGGCGATCGCCGGACGGTGACGCATGAAGGCGAAGGACCGATTGACGCTGCCTTCGCCGCGGTCTGCGCCATCACCGGCGTTCCGGGCACGATCAGCGTTCTCGACCTTCATCATATCGCGAGCGAAGGCGTCGTCCGGGCCGAGGCCGTCATCGAGGTTGAGGGCGAGCTTTTCTCCGGGAAGGCGCAGGAGGTCGATGTCGCCGACGCCGCCGTCGCCGCCTTTGTCGCGGCCGTCAACCAGGCCGCCGCCATTCGGGCGAGCGGCGTCAGGAAAGAAAAAATCGCAGCAGGAGCGTGAACGATGCCTATCAATGCAACCAGTTTCATCTGGATGGACGGCGCCTTGAAGCCGTGGGGCGAAGCGAACGTTCATGTCATGACGCATGCTCTTCATTACGGCACGTCGTTTTTCGAAGGCGTGCGCGTTTACGACGCCGTCGGCGGGCCGGCGGCGTTTCGCCTGAAGGATCATATCGACCGGCTTTACGATTCGGCGGCGATCTATGGCTGCGTCGTTCCGTTCGAGCGCCAGACGCTGATTGACGCCTGCGATGAAGTAGTCGCCGCGAACAGGCTCGACAGCGCCTATCTTCGGCCGATCGTCTTTTACGGTTACGGTGAAGTCGGCCCGACGCCGACCCCGCAATTGCCGGTGCAGGTGGCGATCGCCGGCGTTCCCTTCGGCGCCTATCTCGGCGAGGAGGCGCGCGCGAAAGGCGTCGACGTCTGCGTGTCGAGCTGGCGGCGCCTCGCTCCGGACACCATCCCGGCGGCGGCGAAAGCCGGCGGCAATTATCTTTCAAGCGTGCTCATCTCGACCGAGGCGAAGCAGCGCGGTTTCGCCGAAGGCATCGGGCTTGACGTCAACGGGCTCGTTTCGGAAGGGGCGGGCGAAAATCTGTTCGTCGTCAGGAACGGAAAAATCTTCACGCCGCCCGCGTCCGCCTCGATCCTTTATGGGATCACGCGCGATACGGTGATGACGCTCGCGCGGGAAGAAGGCATCGAGATTGTCGAACAGGCGATGCCGCGCGAAGCGCTTTACTTGGCCGACGAGATATTTATGACCGGCACGGCCGCCGAGATAACGCCGGTGCGCTCCGTCGATCATCGTCCGGTGCGGGCGAAAGGCCGCGGACCGGTCGCCAAGATGCTGCAGGAGCGCTTTTTCGGTCTCTTTGACGGCGCGACAAAGGATCGGTGGGGTTGGCTTCACAAGGTGCAGCCCCAAGCGGGAAAGAAGGACCGTGAAGTCGCAATCGCTGTTTGACAAAGTCTGGGCGCGCCATGTCGTCGTCGAGGAGACGGCCGAAGCGCCGGCTGTCCTCTATATCGACCTGCACCTCATTCATGAGGTGACCTCGCCGCAGGCTTTCACGGTGTTGAATGAGCGCGGGCTGAAAGTCCGCCGTCCGGACAGAACGCTCGGAACGCTCGATCATTCGACGCCGACATTGAAGGCGGACGCGAAGGGGAAGCTTCCCTATGCGAGCCGGGAAGCGGAAGAACAGGTCGCGGCGCTGATCCGCAATTGCGATGAGCACGGCGTTGAACTGCTCGGTCTTGGCGATCCGCGCCGCGGCATCGTGCATGTGATAGGCCCTGAACTTGGCGCGACGCAGCCCGGCAAGACGATTGTTTGCGGCGACAGCCATACGTCGACGCACGGCGCCTTCGGCGCGCTCGCCTTCGGCATCGGCACGACGGAAGTCGGTCATGTGCTGGCGACGCAATGCCTTCTGCAGCGCAAACCGAAATCGATGCGCGTCACTTTTTTCGGAACGCTCCCGGCCGGCGTCGGCGCGAAAGACATGGCGCTCGCCATGATCGGCGAGATCGGCGCCGACGGCGGCCAGGGATATGCGATAGAATTTGCAGGCCCCGCGGTTGAAGCCCTGTCGATGGAAGGGCGCATGACGCTCTGCAATATGTCGATTGAGGCCGGTGCGCGCGTCGGCATGATCGCGCCCGACGAAAAGACGTTTGACTGGTTGAAAGGCCGCGACTTCGCGCCGAAAGGCGATGCGTGGGATCAGGCGGTCGAGGAATGGAATGGCCTCGCGACGGAAGAGGGCGCCCATTTCGATCGCGAGGTTGAAATCGACGTATCCGCTTTGGCGCCGATGATCACCTACGGCGTTTCGCCGGACGTTTCGGCGGCGGTCAACGCGTTTGCGCCTTCTCCGGCGAGCGGCGTCGAACGTCACGCCGCCGATTATATGCAGTTTGAAACCGGAAAGGCTTTCTCCGAGGCGAAAGTCGATCGCGTTTTTATCGGCAGCTGCACGAATTCGCGGCTTGAGGATCTGCGCGCCGCCGCCGCAATCATGCGCGGTCGCAAGGTGAAGCGCGGCGTCGTCGCGCTCGTCGTTCCCGGTTCCGAAGCGGTGAAGCGCGCCGCGGAAGCCGAAGGGCTCGACCGCGTATTCATCGACGCCGGCGCCGAATGGCGCGAGCCTGGCTGTTCGATGTGCATTGCGATGAACGGCGACGCCGGCGCGCCGGGCGATCTTGTCGTCTCGACGTCAAATCGCAATTTCGTCGGTCGGCAAGGCAAGGATGTGAGGACGGTGCTGGCGAGCCCGGCGACCGCGGCGGCCTGTGCGATCGAAGGAACGATCGCCGATCCGAGGCGCTATCTTGAAGGAGCGGGCGATGTCGCGTGAACCGTTTTCGAAACTGACCTCGCGCACGTTCGTTCTGTCGCAGGAAAATATCGACACCGACCAGATCATTCCGGCGCGGTTTCTCACCTCCACGCTGCGCGACGGTTACGGCAAGGCCGCCTTCTATGACTGGCGTTACGACGCGAACGGCCGGCCTAAAAATTCCTCGATCTTCAACGGATACAACCGGGAAACGCACAAGATTCTTGTCGCGGGCCCGAATTTCGGCTGCGGGTCCAGCCGTGAACACGCGCCCTGGGCGCTGCTCGATTTCGGTTTTCGCGTCGTCATTTCCTCCGACATCGCCGACATCTTCAAAAGCAATGCGCTGAAAAACGGCCTGCTGCCGGTGACGGTCGATGACGCGACGCATCGAAGATTGCTGGCCTCGCCGGGAATAGAGGTGACGGTCGATCTTGAGAACGAAAGCGTGACGATCGAGGGGCTGGGCGAGGCGCATTTCAAGGTTGAACCGTTCGCGCGGCGCTGCCTCATCGACGGCGTTGACCCGCTCGGCCACCTGCTCAACCAGGTCGCGGCGATCGAAGCGTATGAAAGGGCGGACAGGTGACATTCAGGATAGCGTTTCTCCCCGGCGACGGCGTCGGCCCTGAAGTCGCGGCCGCAGCGCGCCGCGTCATGATGCGCGCGGGCGAAATCTTCGGCGTCCCGATGAAATTCGAGGATTATGATTTCGGCGGCGTCGCCATCGATCGTCACGGCGATCCTCTCCCGCCGGAAACGCTGACGGAATGCCTTGAAGCGGATGCGGTTTTTCTGGGCGCCGTCGGCGGACCCAAATGGGATAAAGGCGGCCCGCGCCCCGAAACGGGACTGCTCGCGCTCAGGAAGCATCTCGGCGTTTACGCCAATCTGCGCCCCATTCGCGTCATGCCCGGCAAGGAAGCCTTGTCGCCGCTGAAGGAAGAGACGGCGCGCGGCTGCGACATTCTCATCATCCGTGAACTGACCGGCGGGCTTTATTTCGGCGAGAAACATGAGGGGACCGAACGCGCCAGCGACAATTGCGTTTACACGCGCGAGGAGGTGACGCGCATTGCGCGGATCGCGTTCGAGGCGGCGCGCGGGCGGCGCAGCAAGGTGACGTCGGTCGACAAGGCGAATGTCATGGCGACGTCGCGCCTGTGGCGCGCAGCGGTCATCGCGCTGCACGAAACGGAATATCGCGACGTTGAGCTTGAGCATGTTCTGGTCGACGCAATGGCGATGAAGCTGATCCAGCGCCCGGCCGGGTTCGATGTGGTGCTGACTGAAAATCTCTTCGGCGACATTCTCTCGGATGAAGCCTCTGTCATCGCCGGGTCAATCGGCCTCGCGCCGTCGGCCTCGCTCGGCGACGGCGCACGCGGCCTTTTCGAACCGATCCACGGCTCGGCGCCCGACATAGCGGGGCACGACAAGGCGAACCCCGTCGGCGCGATTCTGTCCGGCGCGATGCTGATGCGTTTCAGCCTCAAAGCCGAAGAAGCCGCGCAGGCGATTGAGCGAGCGGTTGAAGCGACAGTCGAGAAGGGTTTCGGGACCGGCGATATCGGCGGGCGCGATTCCTGCAGCGAATTTGCGGAGCGCATCGCCTCGGCGGTGAAGCGCTAGCCTCCCAACCGCTCATTCCGGCGAAAGCCGGAATCCATATTTTGCAATAGCGGCTACTGAAAACGGGATCCCGGCTTTCGCCGGGATGAGCGGCTATTTCGTAACCGTGCGGCAGTCTCCATCCGATAACCGTCGCTTTGCTGAGTCCAGATCAGCGTGCGCCGCCGCTATCGCTTCCGGCAATCCGGTCGTCCTGTAAACGCTCCATTTGTTCGTGTTTGACGTATGCTCGATACGCAACGCATAGCGGCTGACGTCTTCAAACACGCTCTCCGGCATCGGCGCAGAAGAGACTGCGTACTGATCGCGCAGCATCAACCTGAAATGCGAGCCGTCCGCGAGGCGCATCACAAAATCGCCCGATTTGTAATCATGCCATATCTGCAGGAAGGGCGCCGGCCCATCGCTTGTATCGTAAGAGATGCGAAGTCCGAAATGCGCTGAAAAGTTTCGGCGCACTTCCCATTTGTTGTAAATTTCAGAGTCTGACGCGGTCTTGCCGACGCTGGCGGTCACCGCCCATCCCTCGACGATGCGTTCGCTGTCGCATAAAGGCCGCGCATCGGTCAGAAGCTTGTCTTCCAGTTCCTCGCACGATGCGATGAGCAACGCCGCCGCAGCGAAGGCTGCGTGGGGAGAAATTTCTTTTTTCATGATTGACCGCCCCCGATCCCCAACAGAGGATCAGAAGACATCGTCCTCGTCAGCTTGGCAAGCGATAAGGCGCGCGAGTTACCCCCGCAAATCCGCCTCGACCAAACGCGGCCCTTTGATTTCCAGCGCTTCTTTCAACGCCGCGCGGAATTCTTCCGCGGTTTTCGCGCGGACTGCCGGAACGCCCATCCCGTGAGAAAGCTCAACCCAGTCGATCATCGGGTTTGAAAGGTCGAGAAGCGAAAGCGCCTTCGGCCCCGGATTGCTGGCGCCGACGCGTGCAAGCTCTATGTTGAGGATCGCGTAGCTGGCGTTGTTGAAGATGACGGTCGTCACGTCGAGTTTTTCGCGCGCCATCGTCCATAGCGCCTGCACGGTGTACATTGCGCTGCCGTCGGCCTGCAGGCAGATGACCTTGCGGTCGGGACAGGCGATCGCCGCGCCGACGCCCGCCGGCAGGCCGAAGCCGATCGAGCCGCCGGTGAGCATCAACCAGTCATGACGCGCCATGCCGCCCGTCATCGGGAACATGGCGAGGCCCGCGGTCGCGGCTTCATCGACGATGACGGCGTCGTCCGGGCAAAGCTCCGCGAGCGCCGCGGCGACGCCCGCCGGATCAAGCTTGCCGCTCATCGGCGGAGGCGTGAATTTCTGTTGCGCCTTTGAGTGTGTCTTCGGCGCGCCGAGCGTATCAGCGAGGGTGCGCAAGGTTGAAAGCGCGTCGATGCGCGCGTCGGCGAGTTCGATCGTTTCAGCGTCCTCGGGCGACAGCCAGCCCGGCTTGCCGGGATAGGCGAAGAATGCGACCGGCGGCTTGGCGCCGATGAAGATGATTTTCTTCAGGCCGTTGAGATAATCCGCCGCCATCTCGCCGAAATAGGGGAGACGCTCGACAGGAACGCGCCCTTCGCCGCGCTGCAGGCGCGTCGCGAAGGTTTCGCAGAGAATGCGCGCGCCGGTCGCTTCGGCGATGCGCCCGGCTTCGTTGAGCGCGTCTTCCCTGAGCGCCATGCCGCCGAGGAAGAGCGCGGACGGCTCGCCCGTTTTCAGCGCTGCGGCGGCTTTGGCGACAATCGTTTCATCCGCTTGCGGAACAGCGCGTCGCGGCGCCGGTTCGGCCGCGCCTTTCGCGTCCTCCCAGGCGAAGTTCGCGGGCGCGATCAAGGTGGCGACAGCCCCCGGATAGCGCATCGCTTCGGCGACGGCTTCCGCGCCGTCGACGGCGAGGGCGTCGGCGGAGGCGGATGTCTTCACCCAGTTCGAGAACGGACGCGCCGCGCCTTCAACGTCGGAGGTGAGCGGAGCGTCAAATTCGCGATGATAGGTTGCGTGATCGCCGACGATATTGACGATCGGCGAATGGCCGCGCCGCGCATTATGCAGATTGGCGGCGCCGTTGCCGAAGCCGGGACCGAGATGGAGAAGCGTCGCCGCCGGCGCGTCCGCCATGCGGCCGTAGCCGTCGGCCGCGCCGGTGACGACGCCTTCAAAAAGACCCAGCACGCCGCGCATGTCGGGGTGTTTGTCGATCGCCGCGACAAGCTGCATTTCCGATGTGCCGGGATTGGCGAAGCAAACGCGCACGCCGGCTTTGTATAATGTGTCGATCAGGGCTTCCGCGCCATTCACGGGCGTTTCTCCGTTCCTGCAATTTCCTCGAAATAGTCGGCGCCGCGCCCGCTATTGGCTTCTGAAATGACATAGGCGCGGATCGCTTCCGATGTCGCCCCGTCGATATTCGCGCTGAAATTCCCCATGCCGAGCGAGGCGCGTGCGCCCTCGCGCACGACGGCGTTCCAGAGTTCAGCGTCGCCGAGCAGCGGCGAATGGCGCAGGTTCGGCACAATGCCGGACGACATGGCGCGATCGCCGTGACACACGGCGCAATTTTCAAGATAGGCCTGCATGCCCGCGACGATAATTTCAGGCGCGGCTGTCGAAGACGGCGGCGGCGCTTTCGCCTGCTCGGGAATTTCCACCAGAGGCAATTCGCCTTTCGCGCCGAGCTTGAAGGTCAGCACGCGCCCGACTTTCGCTTCGCTGCCCGTCGGAATGATGCCGCCGGCAAGAAGAGCGTAGGCGCCGCCCCATCCAGTCGCGACGGAGACATATTGCTCGCCGTCGATTTCATAGGAAACCGGCGCGGCGACGACGCCGGTCTGCGTGAAGTAACGCCAGAGGCGCTTGCCGTTTGCAGCGTCATAGGCGGCGAAATGCGCGTCCGACGCGCCCTGAAAGACGAGATCGCCCGCCGTTGAAAGAACGCCGCCGTTCCATGGGCCGAAATGGTCGAAAGCCCAGCGCTCTTCCTGCTTTACGGGATCCCAGGCGACGAGCCGGCCTTGCAGCATCGCGCGAAGGGCTTTCGCCGTCGCGGTGTCGTCGGGCAACGCGCCGAGAAGAAGATTGGCGCCGGTGTTCCAGCCGCCCTTCTTCTCTTTGAACTCGTCGACATCGCCATAGGCGAACGGAATTTGCTGGGCGGGGATGTAAACGAGCCCTGTCGCGGGACTGTAAGACATCGGGTGCCAGTTATGCGCGCCCAACGGTCCCGGAATCTGGAAGAAAGGCGCCTTGCCGGGCCATCGCGCATCCGGGTTTTCAATCGGCCGGCCGGTTTTGATATCGACGCCGGACGCCCAGTTGACCGGAACGAAATTCTTCGCGGAGAGAAGCTCGCCCGTCGCGCGATCGATGACGTAGAAGAAGCCGTTCTTCGGCGCCTGCATCAAGACTTTGCGCGGCGCGCCGTTCACCTCGACATCGGCGAGAATTATGTGCTGCGTCGCCGTGTAATCCCAGGTTTCGCCGGGCGTCGTCTGATAGTGCCAGACATAGTCGCCGGTGTCGGGCCTGAGCGCGACGATCGACGACAGGAATAGATTGTCGCCGCCGCCGGGGCTTCTGATGCGCTGGTTCCAGGGCGATCCGTTGCCGACGCCGATATAGAGAAGGTCGAGGTCGGGATCATACGCCATCGAATCCCAGACCGTGCCGCCGCCGCCGAGCTTCCACCATTCGCCGTTCCACGTCGCGGCTGCTTTTTCGAGCGCAGGATTTTCAAACCCGTCCGCCGGATTGCCGGGAACCGTATAGAAGCGCCACGCCATCGCGCCCGAATTCGCGTCATAGGCGGAGATGTAGCCGCGAACGCCGTATTCGGCGCCGCCATTGCCGATAAGGACTTTGCCTTTGACGACGCGCGGCGCGCCGGTGATCGAATAGGGCTTTGACGCGTCAATCGTGTTGACGTCCCAAATCTTTGCGCCCGTTTTCGCATTGAGCGCGATCAGCCGACCGTCCATCGTTCCGGCGAAGACTTTGCCGCCCCAGATTGCGACGCCGCGATTGACGATGTCGCAGCACATGACCGATGCGCGGCTTTTGTCGACTTCAGGATCGAACGACCAAATCGGTTCGCCGGTCTTTGCGTTGATCGCGTGAACGACGTTCCAGCTTCCCGTCACATACATGACGCCGTCATGAATGATCGGCGTCGCCTCGATGCCGCGCGACAGGCCGAGATCGAACGCCCAGGCGAGGCCGAGATCGCCGATCGTCGCTGCGCTGACCTGATTGAGCGGCGAATAGCGTTGTTCGGAATAGGTGCGCCCGTGGCTCAGCCATTCGCCGGGTGTTTCGTCGGCGCCGGCGATCGCGCCCGCATCGACGCCCCGATCCGCGGGCGCTGCGTCGAGCGCTTTCAGCGCAGCCTCGTCAACCACGGGCGTCGTCGGACCGGCGCAGGCCGCAAGCGCGAGAAATGACGATGCAAAGGTGATGCGGGCGAGTGCGATCCGGAACGAATGCGTATTCATGGGGCGCCCTCCCAAAGGCTTGCTTTGCGCCTTTTTTCGCTCATTTGGGGCAGGCGGTAAACCGTCGCGCGCAGCGCCTTAGATGTCCGCGAGGGCCATCGCCGCCGCCATGTCCGCGACATCGTCGCGGCTGACGGCGCCGCCGGCCTTCAGCCATGTGTGCGTCCAGTTGAGCATGCCGAAGAAGAGCATCGCCTGCGCCTTCAGGCGTGCGCGGCCGACATCGGGGCGCGCCGCCGCGATGAGGTTTTCCACATGGGCGATCAGCCGTCGCTCCTTGGCGACGATTTCGTCGCGTTCGGTTTTGGGAATGTTGGCGAGTTCGTAGAGAAGGACTTTCTGCTTCGCCGCAGCGCCCGCATAGAGGCGCAGCAACCGGCGCGCAAAGGCGCTGAGCGGATCCGACGTTTCGTCACCCCCGCCGCCGACCGCGGACAGGAGATCGTCCATGTGACCCTTCATGACCGCGTAAAGGATCGCCTCTTTCGACGGATAGTAATGATAAAAAAGCGACTTCGACATGTCGCAGGCGTAAGCGAGGTCGGCGAGCGAGGCGCCGGCGAAGCCTTTCTCGGCGAACAGCTTTGCGGCCTCATCGACGATCGCGTCGCGTTTTTCCTCGTAATCGGCTGCCTGCTTGCGGGCCATCGGCGTGCGCTTAAATCGCGTTCATGGTCAGCAGTTCATAGGTTGCGACCGCTTCGTCATTCTGGTTGGTGACGAGCACGTCCCATTTCACTTCGCCGTATTCGTCATTGCGTTTCTTCTTCGACTTTGCGGTCAGCCGCACCTTGATCGCATCGCCCGCCGAAACCGGCGTCAGGAAGCGCAATTCGTCGAGACCGTAATTGGCGAGAACGGGGCCGGGCGCCGGATCGACAAACAGGCCGGCCGCGAAAGATAGAATGAGGTAGCCATGCGCGACGCGTCCCGGGAAGAACGGGTTCGCTTTCGCCGCCTCTTCGTCCATATGCGCGTAGAAAGTGTCGCCGGTGAAATGCGCGAAATGTTCAATGTCTTCCATCGTGATCGTGCGCGCTTTCGTTTCGATGGTCTTGCCGATTTCAAGCTCTGAAAAACGGTATCGGAATGGATGCGGCGGCTTCGATTCAATCGCTGCGCCTTTCACCCACTGGCCGGCGACGGCGCGCAGCGTTTCCGGCGATCCCTGAACGGCGGTCCGCTGCATGTAATGCCTGACGCCGCGCATGCCGCCCATTTCCTCGCCGCCGCCCGCGCGGCCTGGTCCGCCATGAACGAGCACGGGAAGGGGGCTTCCATGTCCCGTCGATTCCTTCGCGCAGTCGCGATTGATGACGCAGACGCGGCCGTGGAACGAACCGGCGCCGAGAATGATCTCGCGCGCGATTTCCGGATCATGAGTGAACAGCGACATGACGAGCGATCCGCCGCCGCGATTCAAGAGTGTGATGGCGTCGTCGAGCGACCGGTAAGGCATCAGTGTCGAAACGGGGCCGAAGGCTTCTACTTCATGCACCGCTTTCGCCCGCCACGGATCATCGCATCTGAGCAGCATCGGCGACACGAAAGCGCCGGTGACCGCGTCGGCGCCGATCACCTCGCCGAACGGGCCGTCGCCGAAAACGACTTTCGTTTCCGCTTTCAGTTCGCCGACCTTCGCTTTCACGTCCTCGCGCTGGGAAAGCGAAACGAGCGCGCCCATCCTGACCGCGTCATTCGCGGGATCGCCGATCGTCGTCTTGGCGAGCGCCGCGGCTATCGCCTTCGAGGCGGC
Source organism: Parvularculaceae bacterium (assembly GCA_020446725.1). Taxonomy (GTDB): domain Bacteria; phylum Pseudomonadota; class Alphaproteobacteria; order Caulobacterales; family Parvularculaceae; genus Amphiplicatus. The sequence goes on from JAGRED010000065.1 coordinate 11,535, forward strand.
GTCCATCATCGGTTCGGGCACGAAGGCGCGGCGGATCGCGGTGCATTTTTGCCCCGCCTTCACCGTCATCTCGCGCGCGACTTCCTTCACGAAGAGCGCGAATTCCGGGCTTTCTTCCGTCGCATCAGGCGCGAGCATCGACGCGTTGAGGCTGTCCTGTTCGGAAACGAAGCGCACGCTCTCGCGGATGATGACCGGATGGCTTTTCAGCTTCGCGGCCGTCGCCGCCGAGCCGGTGAAGGAAACGACGTCTTGGCCGCCGAGATGATCGAAAAGATCGCCGGTCGACCCGATGATGAGCTGCGCGGCGCCGTCAGGAAGCTTTCCTGTCTCGACCATGACGCGAAAGGCGGCTTCGGCGAGATAGGCGGTCGCGGTTGCGGGTTTGACGATCGCGGGAACGCCGGCGATCAGCGAAACGGCGAGCTTTTCCATCATCCCCCATACGGGGAAGTTAAACGCGTTGATGTGGAGCGCGAGACCTTTCAGCGGCGTGTAGACATGTTGCGCGAGGAACGTGCCTTCGCGGCTGATCTGTTCAACGCCGCCATCGGCGAGGACGTAACCGTCAGGGAGTTCGCGCTTGGCTTTCGACGCCATGGAGAAGAATGTGCCGGCGCCGCCTTCAATGTCGATCCAGCCGTCTTTGCGTGTCGCGCCGGTATGGAAGTTGAGCTGGTAGAGCTCTTCTTTCTTTTCCATCACCGCCTGCGCCAGCGCTTTTACGATCGCGGCGCGTTCATGGAAGGTGAGCTTGCGCAAATTCTTGCCGCCGACCGTTCGGGCGTAATCGGCCATCGCCCCGAAATCGAGACCGCCCGAACCGCCGCGCGCGATGATTTCACTCGTCACCGCTGAGGGAATTTCGGCGAGTGCGCCTGTCCCTTCCGTCCATTTGCCGAGCGCGTAGTTCTTAAGGGTGATGAC
>JAGRED010000066.1 GCA_020446725.1 Parvularculaceae bacterium
AACATGCCGAAGCCCGCGACAGACTGGCCGCATCTCGGCGCCTATGTGGCGCGGATGAGAAAGCGCGAGGCGCTGCGCGAGGCTCATCGCCGCGAAGGGCTGACCGACTGGATCAACGTCTGACCTGCGCAAAGTCGGCGCGCGTCATTCGCCCGCCGATGAGCGGTTCGAGCGCGGCGAGGTCGCGCTCGAAAATCTCGTTGAGAACGGCATGCCGGCCTTCGGACAAGGTCGGCCGCTCGCGCATCTGCAAATTCGATTTGACGCGGTCGCGCAAGCGTTGCGGCACGAGCGTTCGTCTCAAGAAAGTCGCGACCGGATTGTCGACGATCAGCGAATAGCCCGGAAATTTCCGGATGCGCTCGGCCGACACATTCTGCGCCTCAAGATCGTCTTTCCACGCGACATCGCCTTCAGCGCCCAGAAATGCCGCGACGCGTTTCAGTTCGGCGTCCGGCTCTTTCGTCATCTTTTCAAATACGACCGGCAGGATGCGGGTCTCGCCGAAGCGGCGAACCCACGGTTCAAGCTGATAGGCGTAGCGCGAATAATCGACGAGTTCCGGGTGTTTTTCGATCGCCTCATCGATCGGGCAGGTGATGACGCCCTGTGTCCACTCATGGATGTAATGCGAGATGAGCCGGTCGACCGGGTCGCGCATCACATAGATGAAATTCGCGTCGGGGATCAGCGCAGCGAGACGTTCGACCGTATGCGGATAGGTTGGCAGCTTCGTGTAATGCGTCGAGGACTCGCCCTTGATCGCGCCTTGCGGCGCATTAGCGAAAAGCCCGCGATACCAGGCCTCGCCTTTCGCGTAGACGGCGTCATCGGAGAAAAAATTCGGCTCCTTCGGCTCCGACATGAAGAATTGCGGCTGGCGGCTCAGCTGCGCGTGCAGCGTCGAGGTGCCGCATTTCATCGCGCCGATGATGACGAAATCGGGAAGGCTCATTCCGGCGCTCTCCTGTCGCCCAAGGCGTCGCGCCAGTTCATCCATTGATCAGCGCCCTGATTTTCGCACAGGAGCGGCGCGGGTTTGCCGAAGAGCGAGCGGAGGCGCGCGACGCCGCGCCCGGCGAGCCACATCAGATTGGCCGCAGGAAGCCCGAGCGGGCCGTAAGCCTTGCGGAAATACCGCGTTCGCGCTGCATAATAATAGGCGGGCGGGCGCTTCTTCGCCTTCATCGATGATTTGACCGGCGACGATCCGCCGCGCAGATGAACGACGCGCGCGGAAGGATCGTAGACGACGCGCCAGCCATGCTTCTTCAGCGCGCGGCAGTAATCGGCGTCCTCGAAATACATGAAATAGCCGTCATCCATGAGGCCGACATCGTCGAGCGCTTCGCGCTTGATCAAGACGCAGGCGAAGCTCGCCCAGTCGCATGTCACTGGCGCGTCGGAGACCGGCGTCGGCACGACGGCGAAGCGGAACAACTTGTCGAGCGGCGCGGTCTCGGCGGCGGTCAGAAATTCGGACAGCGGAGAATGAAAGCGGAAGACGGATATCTGCGGCGTTCCGTCGGGGTCC
>JAGRED010000006.1 GCA_020446725.1 Parvularculaceae bacterium
GCCCGCGCCGCGTCGCCGGCCAGCGGAATCAGGGCATCGTCGGTGAGGATCAGCCGGTCTTCGCGAAAGCGATCAGATAGTCGGACATGCCCGAAGCGATCGCGCGATCCGCCTGCGTGTAACGCGATGCGTCGCCTTCCGCATAATCGAGCGTGTCGAGCATGAACGCCACCTCATAGCCGTGCGGCGCGCCGTTTGGCAGCGCAGTCCGATCATTCTCTGCTACGTAGTCGTAATAATAGCGCCAGGTGGACGCGCGCTTTGAATGATTGTCCGCCACCCATCTCGGGTTCATGGTGAAAACAATGTCGCGCAGCGCCTGACGCGCGCGTTCTTCTTCCGACATGTTCGGATAAAGGAGCTTCAGACCCACGCCGGCGGCGCCGAGTTGCTCGACCATCGCGGCGGGATCAACGCCGAAAGCGGCGATGACGCTGCCGTCATCGCTCGTGTTGCCAATGATAAGCGGAATGCGCGCTTCCTCACCCTTCCGGAATGTTTCGGCGATCGATTGCGGCGTCATCGCATCGCCGATAATCGGCGTCGGGCCGAGCGCCGCGGCCTTGTCGTCAATGGTCGCGAAACGTTTGGCGGGAACGCGCAGCAGCGATTTCAGCGAGGCCTTGCCACCGTCAAGCCCGACGGCGTTCGCAACCGCTGCCGCAACCTCTCCGGCCTTTTCCGCCGTCGCATCAGGGAGGACATAGACGCTCATCGCGACCGCCTTGTGAAAGAGACCGCGCGAGAGGGGCGAGGCGATATGCGCCATCACGCTCTTGCCGCCGGCCGATTGTCCCATGATCGTGACATTGGACGGATCGCCGCCGAATTTCGCGATATTCGCCTGCACCCATTCGAGCGCTGCGACCTGATCGAGAAGGCCGAAATTCATCGCGCCGCCGTGACGGCTCAAAGTCGCGGGATGCGAAAAGAATCCAAGCGCGCCGAGGCGGTAATTGAGGCTGACATAAACAACGCCCTTTTTCGCAGACGGCGCGCCCGAATAGCCGGCGACGCCGCCGGAACCGAACACATACGCGCCGCCGTGAATCCAGACGACGACCGGCAATTTCGCCGATGCGTCCGCAGTCGGCGTCCACACATTTAGGAAAAGGCAATCTTCGCTGATCGGTCCCGGATAGCCGCCATTGGCGTCTGAAAGGCCGGGCTTTTGAATGCACGCCGCGCCAATCTTGTCCGCCCTGCGGACGCCGCGCCACGACTTAACCGGCGCAGGCGGCGCCCAACGCCGCTCGCCGACCGGCGCCGCGGCGTATGGAACGCCCTTGAATGTGTAGACGCCATCTTCGCGGGTTCCCTTGATGTTGCCGCCGCTGACTTGGACGATCGGATCGGCGGGTTGTTTTTTCGCAGCAGCCGGCGCCGCTAATGCGGCTGCCATCGCCGTAGCGACGAAACAGAACGCAAGCCGTCGCGCCAGACTATTCACCGCTCTGGACACAGAATTTCTCCTTTAATGCGCGTGAAAGAGCGGGTCGCTTCTTCGTTCGCAAGCGTCAATACAAGCGTCATCCTGTCGTCAGTCAGGTCTTCGATGCGCGCGGCTATTTCCGACGCATCCTCCGTCCAAGCGAATGTCGCCGCGCCCGTCGCACGCCAACGCGCGACACGATAGGTTTCA
>JAGRED010000067.1 GCA_020446725.1 Parvularculaceae bacterium
ATCGGCGCTGATTATGCGTATGAGATGTGGCCGCTCTTCACAGGATTTGCGACCGAAGAATTCCTCGCTAAGCGAACGACGTGGGCTGCCGACTGGGTGACGGATTCCGCGGAATGGGCGCCGGCCGATGGCGCGACGATCAATGCGATCACCTACGGATTCATTCCCGAAGAGATGAAGGGAACCGTCGATGTCGTCATGATGGTTCGCGCTTTCCACCATTTCAATCGGTTCGAAGAAGAGGGCGGGTATCGAACCGCGGCGCTAAAAGCGGCGATGGAACTTCTCAAGCCGGGCGGCGTTGTCGGCGTCGTCCAACACCGTGCGCCGGAAGGAAATTCCGACAAGTCGGCTGAGGGCGACAATGGCTATGTCAAGCAATCCACCATCATCGCCGCGTTCGAAGCCGCCGGTTTTCAGTTTCTCGGCTCAAGCGAAGTGAACGCGAACCCCGCAGACACGCCGGGAGAAACCGACATCGTCTGGCGCCTGCCGCCGACGCTTGCGACCAGCCGCGATAATCCGGACCTGAAAGCCCAAATGGAAGCGATCGGTGAATCGGATCGCATGACCCTGAAATTCAGGAAGCCGGAATAACGACTTTCAGGCGAAATAGGCCATGCGACACGGTCCCGCTCCATGGCCTTTTTCCCATCCGCATAATTCGCACAATTGATATTGTCGCAAATTATGCCTGAGCCGAAAATTCAACTGAAAGCCCATCGTGTGCCGGTTCAACGCCCCGCGGCAGCGATTTGACGAGCGTCGCATAGTCCATCGTCACATGCAGATTGGTCAGGATCGCGCGCTCGGGTTTTACGGCCTCTATCCATCGCAACGTCGTCTCGAGATTAGCGTGCGTTCCGTGCGGCGCGATTTGAAGCGCGTCGACGATCCAGATTTTGACGCCTGCGAGAATGTCGAAGCTGTCGTCCGGCAGTCCGTTGACGTCGCTGGAATATGCGAGATCGCCTATGCGGAAACCGAGCGAATTGACCGGCCCATGACGCTGCAGAAACGGCGTAAAAGGAATATCGCCGGCCGGACCGGATACGCTGAATGCCTCGCCGAACGGCGGAATCGTTAATTCCTTCAGGATTGCAGGATACCAGCTGCCTTCCGCCTGCTCAAAGCAGTAACGAAAGCGGTCGACGACGGCGCCGGCTGTCGCGCGGTCGAGCCAGACCGGCACGCGCTTGCGTTTTCTGATGGCGAAGGCGCGCAGATCGTCGATCCCGTGCGTCTGGTCGGCATGGTCATGGGTCAGGACGACGCCGTCAACATGCGCAACGCGGGCGGCGAGCATCTGCTCGCGAAAATCCGGCGACGTGTCGATGATGGCGGATGTCACTGCGCTTCGTTCAAAACCGGATACGGCGTCGGCGCGCTCGATCAGCAACGAGCATCGCAGACGCCGATTTTTCGGTTCGCCGGGATCGCAGGTTCCCCAGTCGCCGCGCCCGTCTTCGCCGCCGACCCGCGGCACGCCTCCCGACGATCCGCAACCGAGGATCACCGCCCTCATCCGCGCCTTTTCATCAAATTCGGTCACGTCGTCGTCTCTTGGAAATGGGCTTTTTCAAAAAGCCGGAAAAAATTCTCCGTCGTTATCCGGTCGACGTCGTCGCGTGCAATCCCGAGCACTTCCGCGAGCCTGTCGGCGACATGAACGACATGCGCAGGATCGCAACGGCGACCTCTGAATGGAACCGGCGCCAGATACGGACAATCCGTTTCGATGATGATCCTGTCCTGCGGCATGCGAACAACAATGGCGCGCACGTCATCTGCGTTCTTGAACGTGATGATGCCGGAAAAGGATATGTAACCGCCCATTTCCATGACCGCTTCCGCAAGGTGAAGACCGCTCGTATAACAATGCAGCAGCGGCGTAAATTTTCGCTTTCCGATCGCGCGCGTGAGCAAATCAAGCATCATTTCGTCCGCTTCGCGCGTGTGAATGATCAGCGGCAAACCGGTTTCCTGCGCCGCTTCCATATGGACCGAGAAAACGCGTTCCTGGTCTTCACGCGGCGAGAAGCCGTAATGGAAATCAAGGCCGCATTCGCCTATGCCGACGACGTTTTCTTCTGATGCGAGCTCAACGAGCCTCGCAGTGGTAAGATCCGTATGATCGCTCGCGTAATGAGGATGAGCGCCGACCGAACGCCAGATGAATTCATATCGCTCAGCGATAACCCTGATCGCATCGGTCGAACTCAGCCGATCAGAAATCGTCAGCATGGCTTTGACGCCCGCCGCACGCGCAGCGTCGATCACCGCATCGAGGTCGTCGGCGTATTTTTCATGATGCAGGTTAACGTGGCTGTCGATTAGCATGGCCGTCCTATGCAGCCGCGAAAACGGACCGGAACGCCCTTCCCGCAGCCATCACCATTTGCCCGCGATCGAGATTGACAGCCTCGCCGCGCGTGAAAAGCGTATCGACCGTTTCACGCAGGTCGACGAGTCTGCCCGCGGCTTGCCCCGCCGCAAGCGCGTCATTGGCCGCTGCCTGCGCCATTTTGCCGATCAGCATCGACTGGAAGAGCGGCCAAACGCCGTCGGCGTTTTTTCCTGACAGGCGTTGTGCGATTGGTGATACGTCCGCGCCGGTTCTCGCCGCCGTCCAGAACGCGTCAACGGCCTCGATCGCATCAGCGCCGTCGCCAAGCGCCAGTGACAAAGCAAAACCCGGTCTGCCGCCGGCGGCCTGCGCGATGCGCGCCGCTTCCGCGCCAGTTGCCGCGCCTTCCCGAATGAGAAAGTCGGCGACCATATCATCAGGCAAGGGTCGCAAATCCACGCGCCGGCAGCGGGACCTGATGGTCGCCAGCAATCGCCCCGGCGCAGCGCTTAATACGAATATCGCTGTTTTCGGCGGCGGTTCCTCGAGAACCTTCAGCAAGGCGTTCGCCGAGTTCCTGTTGAGATCGTCAGCCGTGTCGACAATCGCGACACGCCAGCCGCCCATCGACGCCGTGTGGCTAAGGAAGTGGCTGAGATTGCGGATAGTATCGATTGAGATTTCAGCGGCGTAGCGTTCTTTTTTTTCGTCATAGAGGCGCTCGGCGATGAAGAGGTCGGGATGGGCGCCGGCGGCGACAAGCGTAGATGCCCGCGCTATGGTTGGGACTTCGAGCGAAGAAGCGGTGGAGGGCCGATCCGGCCATAGCAACATGCGAGCGAGCCGAAAGGCCAAAGTCGCCTTGCCTATCCCCTCGCCGCCGGAAATGAGCCATCCGTTTGCGAGCGCGCCGGTGTTGAGCGCTTGCATGAGTTGCGCTTCTGCGCCGCCGCTGGACAGGAAGTTCGTCCGCGCACGCGGGGAAATTATGTCGATGGTTGATGTCACTGGCGCGATTGAAGCTTCTTTTCGATCGCTTCGGCAACCGATTGGAACACGGCGTTTTCATCTTTGGCGGCGTCGATGATAACGCAACGCTTGGGGTTGTCGCGCGCGATCTTCAAAAACGCCTGGCGGACGCGGTCATGATAGGCTGCGCCCTTGCTCTCAAACCGGCTCTCACGCGCGCCGCGTCCCCCGGCCCTCGTCAGACCGACATCGACAGGAACATCGAGGATGATCGTGATGTCAGGATCGTCAGCGCCGACGACTAAATCATGAAGATTTTTGACGGCGCTTTCGCCGAGCGCGCCTGCAATCCCCTGATACGCCATGGTGGAATCGGCGAAGCGATCAGAGATAACGACCTCTCCGCGTGACAAGGCGGGACGAATAACCTCTTCGAGATGATCGGCGCGGGCGGCGTACATCATCAAGGCTTCCGTCATCGGGCTCCATCGGTCTGCGGCGCCTTCGACGAGCAATGCGCGTATCGTTTCAGCGTTTTCAGAGCCGCCTGGTTCGCGAGTTAGGCGAACGGTTTCGCCGCGTGCGCGAAAATAATCGGCGAGGCGATTGATCTGGCTGGATTTGCCGGCGCCGTCGCCGCCTTCGAAACTGATGAACAAGCCTCGTTTTTTCACACTCATCTATTGTGCGAGGGACGCCCCGCCGCTTTCCGTTTTCGGCGCGCCGGCGATAAGGCGTCGCGCGGCGAGACCGATACGGCCGATCGGCCCGAGCGCCTTCACATCCTTGCCCGCATAGAGCGGAAATTCCCGAGCGTCGCCGTCTTCGACGTTGACGCGCAGATAGCCGATCTGCTGGCCCTCTGCGATAGGCGCCTGCACCGGGCCCTCATAGACGACCTTGGCGGTGACGGAATCGGCGCTTGCCCGGTGAAGGATCATCGAGACCGCCTCATTCGTCACCAGGGGAACAGTTGCGGCTTTCCCGGCAAAAACAGCGGCGTCGCCGGCGATATCGCCCGCCTTGTATAGCGTGCGCGTCGCAAAGTCATTGAAGGCGACGCGCATCAACCGCTCGCTTTCAATCGCCCGCTCTTTCTCGGAACCGAGGCCGTTAACGACAATAATGCGCCTTTCGCCATTGATGAGCGCTGCGCCGACCAGGCCGTAACCGTTCTCTGCGGTGTGACCGGTCTTGAGACCATCCGCGCCTTTGAAATTCGACAAAAGCGGGTTGCGATTGGGTTGGCGAATTTTTTCCCAAGTGAATTCGCGTTCCGCGAAGAGCTTATAATATTCCGGATAATCGCTGATGATCTTGCGCGCGAGAATGGCGAGATCGCGCGTGCTCATTTTCTGGTTTTCATCGGGTAGACCGGTGGCGTTCGCGAATTTCGAATTCTTCAACCCCCATTCGCGCGCCTTTTTCGTCATCAGTTCAGCAAACGCTTCTTCCGTACCTGCGATATTTTCAGCGACGACGATACACGCGTCGTTTCCTGATTGGACGATGATGCCGCGCAGCAGATCAATCAGCGGGATTTTCGTGTCGACGCGAACCCACATCGACGATCCTTCTTTTTCACGCCACGCTTTTTCCGAGACGGAAAACTCATCGGTCGGTTTCAACTCGCCGTTCTTCAATTTCTCGAAGACGATGGCGACCGTCATAAGTTTGCTCATGGAAGACGGACCGACAGGCGTATCGGCATCTTTCTCAAACAGCACGGCGCCGGAATCAAAATCCATGATGACGGCGTAAGGCGCTGGGGTCGTCACGTCGGCCGCCGCCGGTCCGACGGCAGCAACCAGCACGCCGGCCGCGAGGGCCGCCAATTTGAGGATTATTGACTTCATCATCATTTCCCTAACGCTCAACTTCCGTTCCTGATCAGCCGCCTGCGCTGCGGATGATGCGTGCGCCGCCAAAGCCGGCCGCCTGCACGCGCGACAGCGATGCGACAGCGATCGCTTCGTCGATGAAGGGCCCGATTCTTAATGATTGCCATAACCGTCCGCCGCTTTCCGCGGACTGAACGGTCACGGGGCCGAGATTCGGATCAAGCCGCATGCTTTCGAGCGCGTTGAGGTTGTCCAACTGCGCGATCTCCACCCACATTTCGGCGGGCGCTGATGCGGCGGCGAGACTGACGTCGGCGCGGGTCTGGCCGGTCGTGCTCGCGATCAAGTCGCCAAGGTGATCAGCCTCACCGTCGGCAGCAACGGTTTGGGGCGAGAGTGCGGGTTTTGTCCGGGCGACGCGCGTTGCGGCGGGCTTCGCCGATTTGTCGCCCGGCAAGGCGGCGAGCGATGTGACTTCCGCTTCGCCGACATAGCGTACGCGCACTCTGGCGAGCCCCTTGCCGGTGAAGCCGAGTTCGTCCGCGGCCGCATGCGAAAGATCGATGACGCGATCATCGACGAACGGGCCGCGGTCGTTAACGCGAACGACAATTCGGCGGCCGTTTTCGAGATTCTCAACTTCGGCGATTGTCGGCAGCGGCAAGGTCTTATGCGCGGCCGACAAGCGCCGCTTGTCGAAGATTTCGCCGTTGGCCGTCAGCTTGCCGTGGAAAGCGTCGCCGTACCAGGACGCGACGCCGGTCTCGTCATAGGTCTCGTCCACTTTGGGAACATACCACCGCCCGTCGATCTTATACGGCGCGCCGATCTTGTAATGCGGATTGGCCGCCTGACGGATCGTCTTCGGGGCGTCCGGCAGGTTGACAGTGGAACACGCGGCGAGCGCCAGCAGGGGCGCGGCCAAAACACAGAATCGGCGCGCTAACGCGTCGCCTATCGAACGCTCATTCATGACTAGGGCTATGCGATTTTTCGCCCGGTTTCGCAACAAAAACCGGGTTAACGGGCGAATATCATCGCCGCGCGAGCGCGCTTGCCATTTAGCCGGCTATGACTATGGTCCGCCGTCCCGGATGGGTGGCCGAGTGGTTGAAGGCACCGGTCTTGAAAACCGGCAGGCGGGCAACCGTCTCGTGGGTTCGAATCCCACCCCATCCGCCACCACAGCGCAATCTTCGAAAGGTCTGCGATGACAATCACCGAACTTCTGCTGCCGACCTATCGGCAGATGCTTCGGGCGCTGGCCGCCTGGCTTCGAAAAGCGCAGGATCAAATGGAAGGCGCTGACGCGCTGATGGCGGCGCGACTTGCGCCCGACATGTTTCCGCTCTCGACCCAGATCCGATTCGCCTGCCTGCAGGCGCATGAAGGGGGCCGCCGGCTACGGCATGAAGCCTTTCCGCCCGCGCTTGATGCGCTGTTGGAGGAAGGGCGAAACGGCGGCGAGCGGCCCGGCACGATCGCACAGGCGCTGTCGCGCATCGACGAGGCGCTCGCACATCTGGACGGGTTGGGGCCCGATTCGCTCGATGACGGCGCTGACCGCCCGCTCGCTCTCGAGCTTCCGATGGGCATCGCCTTCGATTTCGATGGTGAGCGGTATGCGCGCGACTGGGCGCTGCCGCAATTCTATTTCCACATCATGACCGCCTACGCGATTCTGCGCCATAAAGGGGTTGAGATCGGCAAGGCCGACTATGTGCCGCATATGTTTGCGTATCTGCGCCCGGGGACGGGACCTGCCGCCTGAGGCTTTGACTTAGACTGTCAGCCGGAACTTCCTGAATTCAGCGCCGTCATACGCGACCGCGCCGGCGGGAATTGCGCCAAGTCTTTCAAGCGCGCCGAGATTTTTTCGCGACGGCGGCAACAGGAACGTAATGTAGGAAATGCGTTCATCGCGCTTCGCAAAATCAATCGCTTTCCGGATGATCGCGGGCCCGAGTCCAAACGCCTCAGGCGTCAGCACGAGGCCGAAATCCCACTCATCGCCTTCTTTCTGAAAACCGCCCCAGCCGACATAGCGGCCCTTGTTCAAGATCGCCCAATGGCCGAGGCCGTCGCGCCGCCAGCACGCCTCTTTCATCGCGACGAAATTGGCGACCGCTTCCCTGTCCCATTCAAATGTCAGCAGCGGCATGTGCTCGGCGATGCGCGGGTCGGACATATGGCTGACCAGGATATCGGCTGAAATTTCAGGAAGCCTTGCAAAGGAAATATCGTTCGTCGCCGTGGGCATTGCTCGTCCAATAAGGGGCTGGAACGATCTGCAATGGCCGGTGCGGCTCAGCAAGCGATTACGGCCTAGAATGCGATCAAGTCTGCGTGTTCGGCGCATCGCCATGCGCGTCGTGCGGCTCGCCATCCCTTTGGGGCGGGTTCAGTCGATCACATCGCTGGAATAGTCCGCATAGTCGGCGACTGCGCCGCTCTCGACCATCGCCTCGGCGAGATCGCCGCCGTCGCTGCGATTGCAGCGCGCGATAATGTCGGAATGCGCGCCCAGGCCAATATGTTCGCAGGAAAGCGTTTCGCCGGCGATGAGGGCGCTGAGCTGCAGCGTCGCGTCATCAAGCGCATCAGTCGTTCGCGCCGGCGCGTCAATTCCCCACAAGCGAATCCTCGCCTCGACGCCTTCAAGATAAAACGTGTCGCCGTCGATCACGCCGGCCGCCTGCGCAATATAATAGTGAGCGCGCTCTGTGATCTGCGCGGACGCTGTTGTGACGGGATGGACTTCCTCGGCGACGGAAGCAATTTCCACCGAGCGTTCCGCCGGCGCATTGAGATCGACGGCGAGAGGCGTTTCAGCAAGCGGCGGCTGCGTCAGAGACGGCTGGGCGAGCAGAAAATTTCCGTCAGCGCGCTCATAAAACCAGCCGGCGGCGACTGCGCCGCCGAACGCCATCGAAATGAAGGCGATCTTCCATTCGCCGAAAGTCAGCATGGATCGACCCCGGCCCGCGAAGACGCGCCGGGACGGCTTGAATTCGTCGAACTGTCCGCCGCCGAAGATCATGCCCGCAGGCTCGCGCCGACAGGCTAATATTGAATTCGCCCGATCGGTCACATTGTCCCTATTCGGGAAAGGAATGGCCCGCTAAACGCAATTTCATGAGGATCATCCGCATCGCCGACATCGCCCCCGCGCCATGGAAGAACGGCGGCGGCGTGACGCGGGAAATCGCGCTCGCCGCCGATGACCGGGGCATGATCTGGCGGCTATCAGTCGCCGATGTCGCGCGCGCCGGCCCTTTTTCATCCTTTCGGGGGCTTTCCCGGGCGTTGACGGTGATCGACGGGAAAGGCCTCCTGCTGCGACACGAAGGCGGCGTCATCGAGGCTGTGCGAGGCGAACCCGTTCGCTTCCCCGGCGATATGCCGATCGACTGCGACCTCCTTGACGGTCCCGTGCGCGACTTCAATCTGATCTTCGATCCAGAACGCGTTGCGGCGGATGTCATTTGGCTTGGGAAAGGAATTCACGAAGTGCGCGGCGTCGGCCTTCTGGCGCTAGAGGGGACTTGCATCGCCGCAGCCGAATTTGTTGTCGATCCGGGATCGTTCCTGCTTTTTGGCGATGAAGAAACGAGGCGCATTGCTGTCGACGGCGCGGCGCTTCTCGTCAGTCTCGCCTGAGCGAAATATATTCAGCTTACTGAATAATAATTCTCTAGAGTCG
>JAGRED010000007.1 GCA_020446725.1 Parvularculaceae bacterium
CTTTCATTCCATGCGGCCGAGCTTATGAGCGACGACGGCTGGGATGCGGCGGTCGCCGGCTGCGACTATGTTTTGCATATTGCATCGCCATTTCCTTCGGGCGTGCCGAAAGACGAGAACGACCTAATCGTCCCGGCGCGCGAAGGCGCGCTTCGCGTTCTGCGCGCTGCGAAAAAGGCGGCTGTCAAACGCGTCGTGCTGACGTCGTCATTTGCGGCCGTCGGTTATGGAAAGCCGGAACAGAAAAAGCCATATGATGAAACGGACTGGACCGATCCTGCAGGCGATAGAGTGACGCCCTATGTCAAATCCAAAACGATCGCGGAGCGCGCGGCGTGGGATTTTGTCAATTCTGAAGGCGGGCTGGAGCTATCCGTTGTCAATCCGGTTGGCGTGTTCGGGCCCGTGCTCGGACGTGACTATTCAACCTCGATCCTCATTGTTCAGCGGCTGATGGATGGCGCGATGCCTGGCGTCCCAGACATCTCGTTCGGAATAGTCGATGTGCGCGATGTCGCCGATCTTCATATTCGCGCGATGACCGATCCCGCCGCAAACGGCGAACGATTTCTGGCCATTTCAGGCGACTTCATGTCGATCGGGGAGATTGCTGAGCTGCTGAAGTCGCATATGGGCGCTGCTTCGCGGCGCGTGCCGACGAAAAGATTGCCAAACTGGCTGTTGAAGCTCGCCGCGCTCGGCGATCCGGCTGTCAAACAGGTCGTTCCTGAACTTGGCAAGCGGAGAAATGCGACGGGAGCGAAGGCGGAGCGCATGCTCGGCTGGCGACCGCGCAGTCGGGAGGACGCCATCATCTCAACGGCGGAAAGTCTCCTGCGTCTCGGCCTGTTGAAGGAAAGCAGTGCGAACACAGCCTAGTCAGGTTTTTACGCTGCGGCTTGCGCCATTATGGCGAGCGGTCGACCTTCCTCGTCTTCGAAAAAATTCATCCACTCTTCGGTTCCATCTTCGTGCTTGTGGATCAGGTGCGGCGCGTCGGTGAATTTCACGCCACGCGCACTCAACTCATGATGCGCGGCGTGAATATCCGTAACGCGGAAATAAATGATGGAGGCGCTTTCGTCTCCATCTCCCTGCGACAGGAACAGGCGCACGCCGCCGCAATCGAAAAAAGCAAGGTTGCCGAATGTGAAGAGGTGAGGAAGGCCAAGCTTTTCCTTGTAGAAGATCTCCGCTTTCTTAATGTCCCGAACCGTACGCGCAATCTGTCCGATGGGTCCGAGCGTCAATCCCGTCATTTCCAATTCCTTTCCGTGCAGCGCGCTTGCTTTGGAAACGCCGTTCCAAAGGCGGAGCGCTCGTTTGTCGTTGAGGCCGAGCTTGGAAAGCGCATTCGCCACGTGATATTTCACGGCGTCGACGCTGACCCCGAGCTGTTCGGCGATACGCGGATTGGTCATTCCGTGTCGGACAAGTTCAACGACGCGCCACTCGGCTGGCGTCAACTGGTCGTCATGGGGCGGGCGTCCGCGGCGATCGGTCATGGAACGGACAATAGTGCCGATGATAAAGAATTACCCTACCCGAAAGGATATTCATCGGCAGTCGAATGCTCAAGGCGCCTTTGACTGAATTTTCGCTCTCCGCTATCTCCTCGCGATGTCCGAGACCTTATCGCTTTTCACTACCCGCGTTCATCGTGCCGTCTTTCCAAAGGCCGGCGCGCTCAATGACGATATTGTCGCCGCAGCGCTGTCATTCGCCGAAGATGATGAGGCGGGCAGGCGCTGGTCGGAGGAGAACGGTTATCCGGGCTATACGTCATATGGTTCGTTTACGGATCTCCTCTCGCGCGCCCCTTGTTTCGCCGCGCTAAAGAAGCTGCTGGATGTGGAAGCCGCGCGTTTTGCGAAAACCGTACATTTCGACCTTGGCGGCGGCCGGTTAAGGCTCGACAATATCTGGCTCAATATCCTTGAGCCGGGCGGATTTCATGCCGGCCATATTCATCCGCACTCCGTGATATCCGGCACGTATTACGCACAGGTTCCCGATGGTGCCTCGGCGCTCAAATTCGAGGATCCGCGTCTCCCGATGATGATGGCGGCGCCGCCGCGCGACGATGCCGCGCCGGCAGATCTTCGAAATTTCGTCTATCTGGCGCCAACGGCCGGAACGGCGCTGATGTGGGAAAGCTGGCTGCGGCATGAAGTCGTTCGCAATGACGCAGATGATCTGCGCATATCGGTAAGCTTTAACTATCGCTGGGAATGAGCTTTGCGTCGTTTAGGCGCTCTTGCGCACTCCATAGGTGACGAGGCGCGTGCCGATCTTTTCATCGAAAACGTCGAAGCCGTGTGCGCTCAGAATGTTCGCACACTCAGTATTCGTCCGCGCGCCCTGACGTTCGGCGCCGGTGTCGAGCGCGACTGCCTTGACGATCGAAAAAGCGTCGCCAATCCCCTCCAGAACTTCCGGCTCAGCGCCTTCCGCATCGCATTTAATCAGGTCAATTCGCGTCAGCGCGTTTTCGCGGACGAAACTTCCAATCGTCTTCGCGCATTTCCGGATCCGTGGCCCCTCGGCGAAGACGGATGAATCGGCGCGTTCAGGCGCGAGCGCGAAGTCTATTTCGCCGTCCTCTTTCCACAGAACGGCGTCGATGGCGCAAACATTCGGCAGGTCGGCGATGTTCTTTTCCAGGCAGGCGAAAACAGCGGGATCAGGCTCGAAACAAAAAACCGATGCGCCGTAGCGGGCGCCGACATGCGCGAATTCGCCGGCGTTCGCCCCGATATCAAGAACGACGCTCTCCGGCGTAAGGGTCACATGACGGCCGACGCCGTATTCCTGTTCGAGCCGATCAAGCCGCGCCGCCCATCCCTTGCGATAGAGTTTCCAGCGCAATGGGGAGGGGACGGCGATGCGGCGCCCTTCGACGGAAACAAAAAGGCCGTCATCCCCTTCCTCAAGGCGCACATCTACGTTGCCGCCGACATGAAGCGCAACGAGCGCGCGCTGGCGGGCCAGTTTGAGACGTTGACCGAAAGGCAACTGCAAGCAATTCCCCGAAGCGACCGCAGGTCCGCTATAATGCCCGCGCATCGCAGTGTCACGCCGCGCGAAGGAGGCCCCGAATGACCCGGATGACGACCCTTGAGGTTAGCAGGAACGACATCGCCCGCACCCGCGTGACAGAGCGCGATGCGCCGACGCTGAAGGATGGCGAAATTCTGGTGAAGATCGATCAGTTTGCGCTCACCGCCAATAACATCACTTACGGCGTTGTCGGCGAGAAGATCGGTTACTGGAAGTTCTTTCCGGCTGAAGAAGGCTGGGGCGTTATTCCGGTCTGGGGATTCGCCGATGTCGTTCAGTCTCATTGCGCGGATGTTCCTGTCGGCGACAGGCTTTACGGATATTTTCCGATGGGGTCGCATCTCGTCATGACGCCGACGAAGGTGAAAGACGAACGTCTTCTCGACGGCGCAGCGCATCGCGCCGACTTGCCGCCTGTGTATAATTCCTATGCGCGTCCAAAGGCGGAAGCGCATTACGACGCGGGCATGGACAATGAGCGCATGCTGCTCTTTCCGCTCCATGCGACGTCATATTGTCTTTATGACTTTCTAGCTGACAATAAGTGGTTCGGGGCGAAGCAGGTCATCATCGTCAGCGCGTCGTCGAAGACCGCCATCGGCCTTGCAATGGCGCTTGGGGATGATGATTCGGCGCCTGACGCGGTCGCGCTCACATCGCCCGGCAATCTCGGCGCGGTGAGCAAGCTTCACCTCTATTCGAGCGCGCACGCCTATAATGATATCGGGTCTCTCGATGCGTCGGTTCCAAGCGTCATCGTCGACATGTCCGGGAACGGTACGACGCTTTCCGAGCTCCACCGGCGGCTCGGCGACAACATGCTTTATTGCTCGAATGTCGGCGTGACGCACTACGCGGAAAATGAAATGGGCCCCGACTTCATTCGCGAGCGCAGCGCGATGTTTTTTGCGCCCGGCCATATACAGAAGCGGGCCGCTGAGTGGGGCCCGGGCGTTTTTGAGAAAAAGGCGTTCATGTTCTGGCGCGACGCCGCCATAAGAAGCCGGAGCTGGCTCAAATTCGAAACGGCGTTAGGTATGAAGGGACTTGAGGCCGCCTATCGGAAAATACTCAAGGGTGAATCGACGCCGGACCGCGGCGTCATCGTGGAGATGTGACCATGGCTCTTGAAGGCGTTGAAAAGCTGAGGCTTCACCACTGTCCGGCGACGCGAAGCGTCCGCGCGAAGTGGGCGCTTCATGAAACAGTCGGCGACGCGTTTGAGGTAGCCATCGTCAATCTATACGCGGGCGATCAGTTCCACCCTGACTACGTCGCCAAGAATCCGAGCCATAACGTGCCGTTGCTGGAGGTGACGTTCAGTAACGGCGAGACGCTTTTTATGAGGGAAAGCGCGGCAATCGTCGCATGGCTCGCCGACACGTTTCCGGAAAAGCATCTGGCGCCGCCGGCGGATGATGTGCGCGCTCGTGCAGACTATCTGCAGATTTTGAATTATGGCGCGTCGCCGATGGATATGATGCTCTGGCAGATCCGCGTCCATGATGATTTGCTCGCTGCCAGCCTCAGGGATGAGCGAACCAGCGCGCGCTATCGGGGAAAATTCAGAACGGAGGTCGAGCCGCAGCTTACCGCGCGGCTTGAAAAGGGCCGCTTCATTTGCGGCGATGAATTCACCGCAGCCGACATTGTGATCGGTTACAATATCGGCTGGGCGAGCGCGTACGGATTGTGTGCGAGTGAAATATTCGGGCGCTACCGGAGTGAGCTGATGAAGCGCCCGGCCTTCCTTGCCGCTTTTGCGGATGCGGCGAAGTTCTCAGTCAAACCGCCTGCGCCGATTGACGAGAACTCGCCCTTCAACGGCTAGTCGCGTCAGAATTCGACAGCGTTTTCGCGGTAGTCGTAATAATCCGTGTGGCGCAAGACCTTGCCGTCCTTCACCGTGACGACTGTGACGATCGGGTTTGCGCCGGTGAATTTCTTGCCGTCTTTCGTTTCTGCTTCGAAGGTGAGGTTTGCAACGAATACGACGACGCCGGCGCTTTCATAGCGGCGCTCCAGGTCGTATTTCACGGAGAATTTTTGATAACCCGCCGCATAATCTCCAAGGCCTTTTATGACGGCGTCCTTACCCTCAAAAACGAATCCGGCATGGCCTGGGATCTGTCCGATCGACGTCGGGTCGCTGAACACAACATCGTCGGCGTAGAACGGCGCCATCTTGTCGACGTCAAACGTGCTGTAGGCGGCGAGATAGGCCTCGGCGACTTCAATCGCCTTCTGCGCAGAGGCGTCATCCTCGGCTGAAGCATGCGTCGACAGGAAAGCGGCGAGCGTCGCAGCGGCTAAGATGCGTTTCATTCTGTCATCCCCTTCTGATGTTCAATCGGATGCCGTCCATGACACCAGTTACGGGTCCCGCCGAGCGATGAGGGTGAGGGAATGCGATGAAGCGACGCGTGCGGACGGCGGAGTGAGCCGCCTCACGTATTCTTGAGCGACATTTTTATGGGGCCTTCGGCGCGGCCGTTCACGAACTGGTCGACATAGGGGTTTCCGGACGCGCCAATCTCGCTCGCGGGGCCGCGCCAGACGATCCGGCCCTGATGGATCATTGCGATCTCATCGGCGATCTTCCTCGCAGACACCATGTCATGGGTGATCGATATCGCGGTCGCGCCGACCGCCTTCACCCGATCGACAATCAGCCGGTTAATGACGTCCGCTGTGATCGGGTCAAGGCCGGTTGTCGGCTCGTCAAAGAAGAGCATGTCGGGATCGGCGGCGATCGCCCGGGCAAGGGCGACGCGCTTTTGCATGCCGCCCGACAATTCATTCGGGGAAAGGTCGCCAACCTCCGGCGGCAGGCCGACCTGCGCCAGGCGATCCATCGCGGCGTTTCTGGAAGGCCCGTGCGCCTTTCCCTCGCCGTAAATCAAGCGGAAGGCGACGTTTTCCCAGACCTTTAGGCTGTCGAACAGCGCCGCGCCCTGAAACAACATTCCGATCTGGCGTGTTTTTCTGGCGCGCTCGAAAGGAGACAATTTGAGAATGTTAACGCCGTCTATTGCGATTTCGCCGTTGTCAGGCGTGATGAGGCCGAGAACGCATTTGAGCAGCACGGATTTTCCCGTGCCGGAGCCGCCGATAATGACGAGCGACTTTCCCTCTTCGAGATCGAGATCGACGCCGCTGAGGACCTCTTTTGCGCCAAAGGATTTTTTCAGGCCCCGGATAGAAATTTTGAGCGGCTGTTCGGTCATATCAGAAATCCACGAACAGCGATGTCATGATGTAATTCGACGCGAGGATGGCGACGGCTGATGCGACGACGGCCGATCGCGTGGCGCCGCCGACGCCCTGCGCGCCGCCGCGGCTCTTGTAGCCGTAATAGCAACCCATGACGGAAATGAGAAAGCCGAAGACGCCCGCCTTGACGAGGCCGGAGGTGACATCTTCCGTCGTGAGAAACGCATCGATATTGCGGATGTAGGTCGCGCCTTCGAAATCGAGCGCATAAACGGCGACGAGCCAGCCGCCGAGAATGCCGATGATATCGGCCACGAGCACGATGAACGGCAACATGATGGTCGTCGCGAGAATGCGCGGTGAGATAAGATACTTGAAAGGATCAACGGCGAGCGTCGACATGGCGTCGATCTGATCGGAAACGCGCATCGCGCCAAGTTCCGCCGCCATGCCCGACGACGATCGACCGGCGACCATCAGCGCGGCGAAGCCGGGGCCGAGTTCGCGCACGATCGACACGGCGAGAATCTGGGGCAGGAATGTTTCGGCGTTGAATCGCGCCGAGCCGTCATAAATGTTGAGCGCGAGAGCCGCGCCGGTGAAAATCGCCGTTAGTCCGACGACCGGAAGCGAGTTGAACCCGATCCTTTGCGCCGCCGTGATGAACTCACGCGTGTAGAATGGACCGGAGACCCAGGCGAACGCGCCGCGAAGCGCGAAAATAGATATCGCGCCGATTTCGGCGAGGATCGAAAGCGCGGCGCGGCCGGTATACGCAACCGGGTTCATGGCGGTTCCCCTATTCGCCCGCGATTGTCGCATCGGCGGGCGCACCGTTCCAGAGGTAGCGTCGCTCGACGCGAGCGCCAAGCCCGATGCGCGGCCGCGCCAGCCCCCCAATTCCGGTCAGCAGCTCATAACCGATTGTTCCACAAGCGGTCGCCGCTTCTTCGATTGCGTGGTTCGGGCCGAAAAACTCCGCCCGGTCGCCGATCTGAGGCTGCTGTGGCGCGTCTGTTACGTCGAGGACGATGAGGTCCATCGAAACGCGTCCGGCGATAGGGCATCGGGTTTCGGCGAGCCATGCGGCGGCGCGATTCGATCCCGCGCGCGGATAGCCGTCGCCATAGCCGAGCGAGATG
Organism: Parvularculaceae bacterium; assembly: GCA_020446725.1. GTDB lineage: Bacteria > Pseudomonadota > Alphaproteobacteria > Caulobacterales > Parvularculaceae > Amphiplicatus. The sequence continues at coordinate 7,416 of JAGRED010000007.1, forward strand.
GTTGCAAGAATGCTTTTGCGCTGCGCCGTGAAGCTTGCGCCGTATCCGACCGCATCGCCGGCGTTGATCGTTCTGACCTGCAATACGGGCGCGGTAAGTCGGGCGACAGGTTCGACGGCGGTCGCACCCGCGTCAAACGGGTTAACCCCGTAAATGCCGACGCCGAGCCGCGTCATGTCGAAGCCGAATGTTTCATTGATAAGCGCGCCGCCGGATGAGGAAAGGCTTTTGCGCGCGTCGGGAAACCTAGCGGCGATCGCGATGAATTCATCGCGCTGGCGCGCATTCATCGGGTGATTGGGATCCGAAGCGCAGGCGAGGTGACTCATGACGAGCGAAATTTTGAGGCCGGCGGTATTGGCAAGGCTCTCTATTTCGTAGGGCGGCATGCCAAGCCGTCGCATGCCCGTGTCGAAATGAACGGCGACGGGCGCTCCGGCCATTGTCGTCGTCCACAATCGCGCCTGATCGATCGTGCTGATAATCGGCGTCAGTCGATAGCGGCGATAGACGTCGAGATACGGCTCATACGGACCGTTGAAGACGAATATGTCAGCGTCGTCGCCGACAGCCTCTCGAACGGCGGCGCCTTCTTCCGAATAGGCGACGAAGACAGTTCGGCAGTCTTCTCGCCGATGGAGTGCGCGCGCAACCGCTGCTGCGCCAAGGCCGTAAGCGTCGCTTTTGACAACGCCGGCCGCCTCGGCCGACGGCGTCGCGGCGGCGAGACGCCGATAGTTGCGGCAGAGAGCCGCAAGGTCGATCTCAAGAAGCGGATTGAAAGCGCGCATGCCGGATGACTTACAGAAAGCTCCGGCAGCAATAGGGGGGTTTGAAGGCGGGGCAAAGGCAGAGGCAGGCTAGCGGCTCGAAAAATCGTCGTAACGCCGGTCAAGATTGGAAAACTTGGTCAATTTTTCTTCAAAGGCGAGTTCGACTTTGCCGATCGGCCCGTGGCGCTGTTTTCCGATGATCACTTCGGCGACGCCGTGGGCGGCGTCGCACTTCGCCTGCCACTCGCCAAACTCCGGCGTGTCTTGCCGCGGCTCGGCGCGCTTCAGGTAATATTCTTCCCGATAGACGAACATTACGACGTCGGCGTCCTGCTCGATCGACCCGGATTCCCGAAGGTCGGCCAGTTGCGGGCGCTTGTCATCACGTTGCTCGACTTGTCTTGAAAGCTGGGACAAGGCGATGACGGGAACGTTGAGCTCTTTCGCGAGGGCCTTGAGGCCCATCGAGATCTCGGTGATCTCCTGAACACGGCCGTCATTGCGCTTGGCGCCGCTGCCGGTCAGCAACTGCAAATAGTCGACAATGAGAAGGCCGAGCCCGTGTTGGCGTTTCAGCCTTCGGGCCCGCGCGGCTAGCTGTGCGATCGAGAGGCCGCCTGTGTCGTCGATATAAAGCGGCAGGGCTTCGAGCTCGCGCGATGCGTGATAGATCAGCTCAAACTGCGCCTGGTCGATTTCACCGCGCCGGATTTCGTTCGAGGGAACGTTTGAGACTTCGGCGATGATGCGCGTCGCCAATTGTTCGGCGGCCATTTCCAGGGAGAAAAGGCCGACGACGGCTCCGTCGATCGTCTTGATCGAGCCGTCGGCCTGACGCTCGGCCTTGTAGGCGCGCGCGGCGTTCAGCGCGATATTGGTCGCCAGTGACGTTTTACCCATCGACGGGCGCCCGGCGAGAATGATGAGGTCGGACGGGTGAAGACCGCCTAACGTATGATCTAGATCGCGCAGGCCCGATGAAACGCCTGCCAGACCGCCGTCCCGTTTGACGGCGGCGTCGGCGAGATCGATCGCTTCCGCGATCGCCGTTCGAAAGCTCTTGAAGCCGCCGCCGTATTTGCCGGTTTCGGCGAGCTTGTAGAGGGACTGCTCCGCCTCCGCGAGCTGCTCGGCCGGCGTGTCGTCGAGCGAGGCTTCGCGCGCACGGTCGATCATTTCCGATCCGACCGTGATCAGGCCGCGCCGCACCGACATATCGAAGACAACGCGCGCATAGTCCGGCGCGCCCGCCGTTGAGGGAACGTTCGCCGCGAGCTGTTCAAGATATCGCCGTCCGCCCGCCTCGGCGTAGCCGGGAGAGGCGGCGAGCGATGCGTCGACCATGACGGGAGAGGCGAGGCGGCCCTGATTAATCAGGGCGCCGCAGGTATTGTAGATCAGCTGGTGGACCGGATCGAAGAAATGTTCGGTCTTCAGGAATGACGCAATGCGGTAATAGATTTCATTGTCAAACAGGATCGCGCCGAGGACGGCTTGTTCCGATTCAAGGCTGACGGGCGTTCGATCGCCGCTCTTCTGCGGCATCGCGTCTGGTTCCTGTCTTAGCGGATTTGCGCCATCGGCCATCCGTGTGGTGAACCACAAAAAAAACCGGCCGTCGAGCGGCCGGTTTTCCTAATCTGTCCACAGGTAGGATTGCGTGCGTTAAGCGCGCACTATTCCGATTGCGGTTCGGTCGCCGTCGTTTCGTCGAAGAATTCGGCGGCGTTCGTTTCTTCCGCCGGCTCTTCCTCAACGCGCGCAAGCACGTTTTCGCCGCGCGCCTGACGTTCGGCTTCATCGGCCGAGCGCGCAATGTTGATTTCGATCGTCGCCGACACTTCAGGGTGAAGCATGACGCGGACTTTCGACAGGCCGAGCGTCTTCAGCGGTTTGTCGAGACGCACCTGCGTGCGGTCGACCTTGACGCCGTCGTCGGCCGCAGCATCCGCGATGTCGCGCGTCGACACGGAACCGTAAAGGAGCCCGGCGTCCGACGCCTGGCGAATGATAACGAAAGAGCGGCCGTCGAGTTTCTTCGCCGCGCTCTCCGCGTCTTTGCGCCGCTCAAGGTTGCGCGCTTCAAGGTCCGCACGCTGAGCCTCGAAGACTTTCTTGTTGTCTTCGTTAGCGCGCAACGCTTTTTTCCGCGGCAACAAGTAGTTGCGGGCGAATCCTGAGCGGACTTTTACGACGTCGCCCATCTGTCCGAGATTTTCGACGCGTTCGAGAAGGATGACTTCCATGGCTCTTACTCCGACGCGTAGGGAAGCAGAGCGAGGAAACGGGCGCGCTTGATGGCGCGCGCCAGTTCACGCTGCTTCTTGGCCGAGACGGCCGAAATGCGGGAAGGAACGATCTTGCCGCGCTCCGAGATGAAGCGTTGCAGGAGCTTCGGGTCTTTGTAGTCGATTTTTTGCGCGTCCGCGCCTGAGAACGGGCAGGTCTTGCGGCGGCGCATGAAGGGTTTCGCCATCTTTCAGTCTCCTATCAGCCTCTGCGGCCGCGATCGCCATCGCGATCGCCGCGGTCACGGTCGCCACGGTCACGGTCGCCGCGGTCACGATCGCCACGGTCACGGTCCTTGCCGTCGCGGTCGCGGCGCGACAGGACGGGCGAGGGGGTTTCATCGAGTTCCTCAACGCGGATGGTCAGGCAGCGCAGGATGTCGTCATTGATTTTTTCCTGACGCTCAAGCTCATGCACGACCGCCGCCGGAGCGTCGATATTGAACAGGCTGTAATGGCCTTTGCGGTTTTTCTTGATCTTGTACTGGAGCGATCGGAGGCCCCAATATTCCGCCTTGGCGATCTTGCCGCCATTGTCGGTGACGATTTTCTGAAGGGTTTCAGTCAGCCCTTCGACCTGCGCAGGGGAAATGTCCTGGCGCGCAATGAAGATATGCTCGTAAAGAGGCATCAAGCCAGCTCCACATTGGCGATGGAGACAACCTAAATGCGCAGCTGGATGCGCGGTCGCCTTCGGCCCGGAGCCTGACGGGACCATCCCGAAAACCGCCTGACGGATCAGGCGGCGGCTCCGGCCATCGCTCGGAAGCGGGGGACCTAGCCGAACGGCGGGGCGGGCGCAAGCCGTCGCAGCCCTTCCCGGCCCGATGATTGCGCTTTCCCGGCGACTAAAACAGGTTTAGACGGCCGGGCCGTGCTGACATTGACCCCAGTTTTTCGGGTGTTGGGGGCGCTGCTGATCGCTTTCTCGGCGTTCATGCTGCTCCCGCTGCTGGTATCGCCGTCCCCGTTCCACCAGCCGGGCGGGGCGTTTATGCTCAGCGCCCTCGCGACCGCGTTTTCGGGGCTCGCCCTGATCGCGCTCAGCCCGTCGAGCGGATCCTTCGAATTGACGCGCCGGCAGGGTTTCCTGCTGACGGCGCTCGCCTGGACGATCCTGCCGGCCTTCGGCGCGCTTCCGCTTCTGGGTAGCGAGCTTTCGGCGGCCGACGCCTATTTCGAAGCGGTCTCGGCGATGACGACCACGGGATCGACGGTTATGACCGGCCTCGATCGCGAAGCGCCGTCCATCCTTCTCTGGCGCTCGCTCATGCAGGCGATCGGCGGCGTCGGCGTGATCGTTCTCGGCATCATCATGATGCCGTTCCTTCGCGTCGGCGGCATGCAGCTCTTCCACACCGAGAGCTCCGACCGGTCGGAAAAGATCGTCGCGAAGGCGTTCGATCTCGCCGCCTGGATCTTCGGCGTATTCGTGGCGCTGACGATGGCGTGCGCCGCCGTCTATCATATTCTCGGCATGCACTGGTTCGATGCGATCAACCACGCGCTGACGACGGTCTCGACGGGCGGCTTTTCGACCCATGACGCCTCATTCGCCTATTTCGACGATGCAAGCCTCATGTGGGCGGCGACAATATTCATGCTCGCCGGCGCTTTGCCGTTTGTCGCCTTCATCCGTTTTGCCCGCGGCAAGTATCGCGCGTTCTTCACCGATATTCAGATGCGCGGGTTTTTGACGTTTCTCGCCGCCGCCATCCTGCTCGTCGCGCTGACGCGGTTTGTGCGCTCGGAAATACCGTTCCTCCAGTCTCTGACAACCTCGGCGTTCAATATTGTCTCCGTCGTCACGACAACGGGTTATGCGAGCGAGGATTACCAGCTTTGGGGACCGTTCGCCGTCGGCGTTTTCTTCATCCTTACCTTTGTCGGCGGCTGTTCGGGATCGACCGCCGGCGGCGTCAAAATCTATCGCTTCCAGATCCTCGGTCGACTGGCCGCCGCTCATCTTTCGCGAATTGTGTCGCCGAGCCGCGTTCATCCGGTTCTATATCATGACAGGAAAGTCGAGGATGAAGTCGCATTCTCGATCCTGTCCTTCCTCGTCATCCTGCTTTTTTCGCTGATCGTTTCGACTTTCCTGCTCGCATGGCTCGGCGTTGATTTGCTGACGGCGCTGACCGGTTCGGCGACGGCGCTCGCCAATGTCGGTCCCGGCCTTGGCGACGTCATCGGGCCGGCGGGGAATTTCGCGACCCTGCCTGCGGCGGCGAAATGGATCTTATCGTTCATGATGATCCTCGGGCGGCTCGAATTCTTCACCGTCCTTGTCCTGTTGACGCCCGCCTTCTGGCGCGCCTGAGCGCGCTGAATTGCCAGCCCATCCCCGCTGAGCTAGGGGAGGCGAAGGTTTTCATCTGGGAGCGGCGCAGATGGCGCGATGCTTTGTATTCCCCGGTCAGGGCAGTCAGTCGGTCGGCATGGGCCTTGCGCTAGCCGATGCGTTTCCGGTTGCACGCGAAGTGTTCGAAGAAGTCGACGATGCGATCGGCCGCCGGCTTTCGAAGCTGATGTGGGACGGCCCGACTGATGAGCTCAATCTCACTGCGAATACGCAGCCCGCGCTGATGGCGCATTCGATCGCCATGGTGCGCGTGCTTGAAAAAGAATGCGGCCTCGACATCGCCGACGCGCGTTTTGTCGCCGGCCATTCGCTCGGCGAGTATTCGGCGCTTTGCGCAGCGCGGGCGTTTTCGCTCGCCGATACGGCGCGGCTCCTGCGCGTTCGCGGCGAGGCGATGCAGGCGGCCGTTCCGGTAGGGGAAGGCGCAATGGCCGCGCTGATCGGCATCGACATCCCAGGCGCGGAAGCGGCGATCGCCGAAACGGGTGACGTCAAGGGCGTTTGCGAAGTCGCCAATGATAACGCGCCGGGGCAGGTTGTCGTCTCGGGCGCGAAGGCGCGCGTCGAAGCGGTCGCCGAGGCGGCCAAGAAACATGGCGCCAAAATGGCGAAACTGCTTGCGGTCTCGGCGCCGTTTCACTCCTCGCTGATGGCGCCGGCGGCGGAAAAAATGGCTGATGCGCTCGCCAAGGCGACGATCAAGACGCCTCTTGCGCCGCTCATCGCCAACGTCACCGCGCGTGAGGTCACAACCCAGCAGGAGATCCGCGACCTTCTGGTCAAGCAGGTGACCGGACGGGTGCGCTGGACCGAAAGCGTCGGCTTCATGGCTGAAAACGGCGGCGACAAATTTATTGAAATCGGCGCGGGAAAGGTGCTCGCGGGATTGATCAAGCGCATCGCCA
>JAGRED010000068.1 GCA_020446725.1 Parvularculaceae bacterium
ATCGACGATGTCACTCTGGCGCTTCGGGACGGCATGCTGATGCAGACGATCCTGCTCGGCGGCTTCCCGTTTGAAACCGCGGAAACGGACGAACTGAACTATCGGTTGACGGTCCGCGATACGATGCTTCGCAGCGTCAACAATTCACGGATCGCTCTTTATCACCATGTCGTCAGGCGCCGCACGGCCGTCGGCCTTGGCGCCGCGTTCAACGACCCGTTCTCCGATTGGCTGGATCAGCGCTGGCGAAATCGCATGGCTGCAAAACGCCTATTCGTCAACGATCTATTCTTGACGATCGTCTATAAGCCTTCGCTTGGAAAAGTCGGCATTCTCGATCGGCTGTCTGACGGCGCAAAGCGCGCAAGTCGCGCCGCACGCCTCGCATCACGTGAAAAAGAATTACGGATGCTAGACAGCGTGCGTGAGGCGTTGACCGCATCGCTGCGAGCTTACGCTCCGCGAACGCTGGCGCGTTATGATGGCGCAGGCGGCGTCTGTTCCGAACCGCTCGAATTTCTCTCTCTGATTCTCAATGGAGAGCTTCGCCCGGTTGTCGAACCGGACGGCGACGTCGCTCAGCATTTGCCGTACAAAAGGCTATCATTCGGCGTTGAAGCTTTTGAACAGCGCGGCGCAGGAGAAAACACCTTCGGCGCGATGCTGGCGATGAAGGAATACCCTCCGACCACGACGCCTGGAATGCTTGACGGGCTGTTGCGTCTTCCATCGGAAATGGTGATCTCTGAAAGCTTCTCTTTCGTCGATCGGCAGCATGCGCAGGAAAAAATCGAGCTTTCTCTGAGACGCCTTCGCGCCTCTGATGACGATACGATCAGTTTGAAACGCGGCCTCATGGCGGCTAAGGACGATGCCGCCAGCGGCGGCGCAGCGTTCGGCGAGCATCATCTCTCCGTCATGTTGCGCGCCCAAAGCCTTGAAGCGCTGGATGCGGAAGCGGCCGCCGCGCAAGCGGCGATCGCTGATATCGGCGCAATCGCCATCCGCGAACAGCTCAACCTTGAACCGTCATTCTGGGCGCAGTTTCCGGGGAATTTTGATTACATCGCACGGCGCGCCCTGATTTCGTCCGGCAATTGCGCCGGCCTTTGCTCCCTCCACGGGTTCCCGATCGGCCGCCCAGATGGAAATCACTGGGGCAAGGCGGTCACGGTTTTCGAAACGACGTCGGCGACGCCCTATTATTTCAATTTTCATCAATCAGATCTCGGGAACTTTCTCGTTATCGGTCCGTCGGGATCCGGCAAGACGGTCGTGCTCAACTTTCTCACCGCGCAGGCCCAAAAATATGCGCCGCGCACCATCTTCTTCGACAAGGATCGGGGCGCCGAGATTTTCCTGCGCGCGATTGGCGGCTCCTATGAAATATTGCGGCAGGGAACACCGACGGGATTCAATCCGCTGCTCCTGCCTGACACCCAGGGATCGCGCGCGTTCCTGCGGGCGCTGATCGCGCGGCTCTGCGCAAAGGACGGCGCCCAGCCCGACGCGGAAGAACTCGCCATAATCAGCGAGGCTGTTGACGCCAATTTCGAGCAGCCGCTCAATCTGCGCCGTCTTCGCTACTTCAGGGAATTGCTTGGCGGGTTTCGGCGCACGCAGGCGGGCGATCTCGCTGCGCGAATGGCGCGCTGGTGCGGCGCAGGCGAATTCGCATGGGTGTTCGACAACAAGGAAGACAGGATCTCAATCGATCAGCGGGTCGTCGGTTTCGACATGACTGAGTTGCTTGACGCGCCGGAGATCCGGACGCCGGTTATGATGTACCTTTTCCGGCGTATCGAAGAGCGACTAGACGGCTCCCCGACGCTTATCGTAATTGATGAAGGCTGGAAAGCGCTTGATGATGACGTCTTCGCCCTTAGGCTGAAAGACTGGCTCAAGACAATCAGAAAGCGCAATGGGGCGGTCGGGTTTTGCACCCAGTCGGCGCGAGATGCTCTCGACAGCAAGATTGCGAGTGCGATCCGTGAACAGACGGCGACGCAGATCTTCATGCCAAACGCGCGAGCGCAGGAAGACGATTACAGCAGTGGTTTCGGACTGACTTCGCACGAACTCGATATCGTACGCTCGCTGCCGGACAGTTCCCGAAGCTTTCTCATAAAGACTGGATCGGACAGCGTCGTCGCGCGCCTCGACCTTTCGCATGAACCGGAAATCCTGCGAATCCTGTCAGGGCGAGAACGCTCGGTGCGCGCGCTTGACCAGTTGCGGATGAAGGTTGGCGACCACCCATCGCGCTGGCTGCCGATCCTTCTCGGCGCGGAAACGGGATGGTCCGCACCTCAAAAGAACCGCAAGGCGCCTGAAAGAGCGGCGCAGGGCGGGTTACGATGACGCAATATTGCACCAGCGGCGGCGACTATGCGCGTGATATCGCCTCGCTCATCGCGACCGTCGATTGCGACGTGACGCTGTTCGTCGAACGCGCCTATCGCGGCCTCTTCGGCGGATCAGGCTACATGGCGCCGATCCTGATCGGCGCGCTGACAATCTATGTGGCGCTTTACGGATATCGCCTGATGGCTGGCCGAGGCGTTTCAGGACCTGACCTCACCAAGAGATTCATCATGCTTGGCGTCGTCCTGGCGTTCTCTTCGAATTGGCCGGCCTACCAGACGGTATTTGTCACTTCCCTTACGGGAGGGGCGGAAGAAATCGCGCGCGTGGTTAGCCTCGCGACAGCAGAGCGATCAATCTCGCATCAGTCAATCGCGATCAGCGTTGATCATGCGATCGAACAAATGACGGAAGTCGCTGACAGCTGGAGCCGTCGAACGCCTCTCGGCGGAACCCTTCCCGGCGCCGCCGACGCGCCGCCGACGCCGACTGTCATCTCCTCCCCAGCGGGATTGAGCGCTCCAAGCATGCTTTGGGTGAGCGCCATCCTATTCGGCGTCAGCTCAGCAGGCATTCTCATTGTCACAAAAGCCGCGCTCGCACTCATGCTTGCTCTCGGTCCTTTGTTCCTGATGCTGGGCGTTTTTCCCGAAACCCGTGGATTAACCGAAGGCTGGCTGCGCCTTGTCGTTTCGGGCGCGCTTATTCTCGCTTCATCGCTGCTTGCCGCTGCCGGCGCGCTGGCCTTTATCGCACCGGCGATCGACGGCATCGCCGCCGATCAGGCGCTCGGCGTCAATAATTCGGAACCTGTTCTCGCTTTGTTGATCATATGTATCGTTTTTGCGCTTCTTATGCGGCAAATCATTTCGTCCGTTTCGCAACTCGTCGCCGCCTGGCGACTTCCCGAAACCCAGCGAAAAGCTGACACCGTCGATGCGGCCGTTCCGTTCTCTCAGAATCAGCCGCCCGCAATTGCGGGCGATCCGCGGATTGTCGATATCGTCGCGGCGGCGTCTCGCGACAGCGCCGCAGGCCCCGCGCGCGCCAGCATCATCGCTTCAGGGACAAATATTCTATCGAACCCCAGCGCCAGCGACCGCGCGGACGATATCCGCCGCGCGCCGCGCGCCTATCGCGGGTTTGGATCGTCCGCCGGCTCGCTGTCGGGGAGGCTCGCATGAGAACAGCATTTTTGTCCCTCCTGGCGATCTTGCTCGCCTCGCCTGCTCACGCCGATCCGCGCATACGCAATGTGACCTACTCGCCGGACAAGGTCATCCGCCTTGTCGGCCATTACGGCTACCAGATCGCAATCGAATTTCCGGAGCCCGACCGCATTGAAAGCATTGCGGTCGGCGATTCGCTCACCTGGCAGGTGACGCCGAACAAGCGCGGCAACATATTAATCGTCAAGCCGGTCGACGAAGGCGACCCGACCAATATGACGGTCGTGACGACCGAGCGATATTACACCTTTGAACTGACCGCAAAGCGCCGCACAGAAGCGACGCCGGAAACAGAAATCACTTACCTTCTGAAAATATCGGAGCCCGTCGTCGAAACGAAACCAAGCCCGGCGCAGTTGCGCGAACCAAGCGCATTGTCGGAACGCGCAGCGGTCAACGCGCGCTACACCTATAAGGGCTCCATCCAAAACCTTCCATCCCGCGTCTACGATGACGGGGTCTCAACATTCTTTGAATGGCCGAAAGGCGTTGAAACGCCGGCCATCTTTTACCAGCGCCCGGATGGCGGCGAGAGCATTGTCAATTTCAGCTATCGCGGCGACGCCATCGTGGTTCACCAGATCGCTCCGGCGTTCATCCTGCGCAACGGGCGAGAAGTGACAGAGATTTTCAACGACGGCTTCACAGAAGTCGACCGCGGCCCCGAAGCGCCGCAGCCGCGCAAACGCAAGAAGAAAGGCGGGCTTTTCGGCCTGTTTGGCGAATGAGAGGCGTGAAAGGCGAAGACCCGCGCATCACCATGTCATCCGAAGCGCTCGCAGCCGCGAACGATATGGCTGTGCCGAAAGTCGCGATAAGGGGCGGCGACGGCGGAACGGCGATTGCGGCGGTCATCGCGATCGGCCTCGGCGTTTTCGCCTTCGTCCAGATGTCGACCGCGCGCCTTGAGCGCGTTGATCCGGAACCTCAGCCGATTGTCATTACGGCCGCCCCCGTTGCGCCGGCGCCCTCGCCGGCTCCGGCGCCCGCCTATTCGACACCGCCCGCATCTCCCCGCATCGTCGATGATGAACCCCGCGTTCGTCCCGAACGACTGCGCGCTCCGTCGCTCGTTTTTGACGCCGGCCCATCCGGCGCAGAGCTGGCGAACGAGCGCGCCGCGATAGCCAATGGCGGCGCGCTGACGGCAAGCGAACAATTCGCCGCGCGGGTTAGCGATGGAGACAACAGGCCCGCGACAGCGACGCATATCGGCGATCTCGGCGCGACGGTCATTGAAGGCACGCTGATCGCCGGCGTTCTTGAAACCGCGGTCAATTCCGACCTGCCAGGCTTCACCCGCGCGATCGTCAGCGACGATGTGCGCTCTTTCGACGGAACGGAAATTCTCATCCCCCGGGGCAGCCGTCTTATCGGTCAATATCGTTCCGGCCTCGCCATCGGCGAATCGCGCGCCTTTGTCGTCTGGACAAGGCTCATCCTTCCTACCGGGGTCGCAATCAATCTCGCCTCACCGGTCACTGATCCGCTTGGTCGCGCGGGCCTCGGCGGCAAGGTCGACCGACATTTTCTACAGCGCTTCGGCTCTGCGATCTTATTGTCGATCATCGGCGCCGGCGCCGAAATCGCTGCGGCCGAAAGCGGGAGCAATCAGGTCGTTATCACCTCGTCAGCCCAAGCCTACGGCGTCGCCCAGACAGCGCTTCAAAGCAGCGTCAACATCCCGCCGACCATCCGAATCCCGCAAGGCGCGCCGATCCGCATTTTCGTCGCCCGGGATCTCATCTTCCCGCTCTATGAGGAAAGCGGCGGCGTCGCGCTCTCCGCTGAAGAACCATGACCGTCGAAGCGAGCCTGGTCACGGATGAACGACGGGAGGATTCGTATGTCTACCTGACAGCGTTCCTCAAACCGATAGAAAAATGGCTGCGCCACGAGCGCATCGCTGAAATATTCGTCAATCGGCCGGGCGAGATATGGATTGAAGTCGCCGGCGGCGCGATGCGCAAAGTCGCCGCGCCCGATATCACCGACCAGCATCTACAGCGGCTCGCCTCACAAATTGCCCGCTTTAACGGGCAGGCAATTAATCGCGAACATCCGCTTCTCTCCGCATCGCTCCCGGGCGGCGAGCGCGTTCAGATTGTCGGCCCGCCAGCCACGCGCCGGCACTGGGCAATGGCGATCAGGCGCCCCGTCGCCGCAAGACTGACGCTCGATGACTTCGCCGGGCGCGACAATTTCCAGGATGTCGCGCTTTCCAACGATCGCGAACTCTCCGATCTCGATGCGGCCTTGCTGAAACTGCTCAACACCCGCCGCATTCCGGAATTTCTCGAGATGGCGGTGAAGTCCCGGAAATCGATGATCATTTCAGGCGGAACCTCCTCCGGCAAAACAAGCCTGCTCAATTCAATGCTGAAACTGGTGCCGCCGACAGAGCGACTGATTACGGTCGAAGACACGGCGGAAATGGCGCTCGACCATAAGAATTCCGTCGGCCTCATTTCAGTAAAAGGTGAGCTTGGCGATGCGCGGATCAATCTTGAGGATCTGCTGAACGCGTCGCTGAGAATGCGGCCGGACCGAATCATCCTCGGCGAACTGCGCGGCGCAGAAGCGAAGACTTTTTTGCGGGCGATTAATACTGGCCACCCCGGCTCAATTACGACAATCCACGCCGACAGCCCTCATGGCGCATTTGAGCAAATCGCCCTGATGGCGTTGCAAGCCGGCATGCCGCTCTCGCGTATTGAGACAATTGATTACGTTCGATCAATCATAGAAATCGCCATACACGTTGTTCGCGACGGCGGTTCAAGGCGTATCGCTGAAATCATGTTTACGCCGACGGGACGCGCGACGAAAACTTGAATCAACTTGCGCGGTTTTCGCGCGTTCAAGCTTGCAGTTTTGTCATCAGATTTTCGAAAGAAGTCATCGATTGCGTCAAAGCTCCGTTTACGGGCTTATGAGCACGCTGGCCCCGCATGTAACTGAATGCATGGGTGCGGTAAATGACGACACGGATTTCCGTCTTCGGCAAAGGTATGCGCGTTATCGCTTTGATTGCGCCGGCCTTGATCCTCGCCGCGTGCGGCGGCGGAACGCCGCCCGCATCTCCGGCGCCGATTGGCGCTCCGCCGGCGCCGCTCGTCGCGGATAGTCCGACCGCCGCCGAAGCCTCACGCTTTCTGATGCAATCAACGTTCGGCCCGACCGAGCAAAGCATCGATGAACTGGTCTCGCTTGGTTATTCAGCCTGGATGCGGCGTCAGTTGAACGCAAATTTCGAGTCCAATGTCGACGAGGTGCGCGCCATTCAGGCTGATTTCGCATCGCGTGGGGACAATATCGGCGCCGACGCTCTCGCCGAAATTGTCTGGCGTGACATGATCGCGGGGAACGACCAGCTTCGACAACGCATGGCCTTTGCGCTCTCCCAAATTCTTGTCGTTTCCTACGAAAACAGCGATGTCGCTGAGACGCCCGCCGCCGTCGCTTTCTATATGGACGTCCTCAGTCGCAATGCGTTTGGAAGCTACCGAACGCTTCTTGAGGATGTGACCTATAGCCCGACCATGGCGCAATTTCTCACCTATCTCAATAATCGCAAGGAAGACCCATCACTCAACCGCGTCCCCGATGAGAATTATGCGCGCGAACTGATGCAGCTGTTCACAATTGGCCTCATCCAACTCAACAATGACGGAACGCCGCGCCTCGATTCACAAGGTCAGCAGATTGAAACCTATACGAATGACGACATTACGGGTCTGGCGAAGGTGTTTACCGGCCTCAGCTGGGATGATGG
>JAGRED010000069.1 GCA_020446725.1 Parvularculaceae bacterium
ATGCCGAACGCGCCGCTCGTAACGTCGAAGCGGATCTTGTCGTATTCGTATCGAGCGAAAGGTTTGATGTAGCCGACAAGGACGAAATCAAAGAGCGCGAGCAGAAGGAGCAGCGCGTAGACGGGCCGCATCAGCCGCCCGAACGACGCCCCGCTCGATTTCATCGCGTCGAGCTCGCTCGACATGGATAGGGTGCGGAAGGCGAGCAGCACGCCGAGAAACGCCCCGAGGGGCAGTGCGAGGCTGAGATAATGCGGCACAAGATTGGCGAGCATGCGCCAGACGACATCCACAGGGCCCTGCTCGGCGAGGACGAAGTCAAACAGCCGCAGCATGTGCTCGATCAATAGCAGCATCGCCGCCACGCATAGCGCGAGGGTTAACGGCGTTGCGACCGATCGCAGGATGTAACGGTCAAGAAGACCCATTGGCGGCTGGCGCCCTTTCAGGACGGAAAACGTATTGGAACGGCGTCGCGAAAGCCGTCTGTAGCGAATTCTGCGCCATCTAGAAAGCGCGCAGCGCGCCGCCCCGGCGCGATCGCCCGCCCTTCTGCGGGCGGCGCAGCCGCTCGGGAGAACTCAGCGCGGATCGCCCGGCGTTTCGGCGCTGTCGGGCGTCTCATTTCCTCGCCGGTTGAGCGCAAGATGGGTCGTCGCGGCGAAGAGCGCGAAATTGAAAATCTGCGACAGGCCGGCCTCCGCGACCAGCATGCCGGCGATCGCCGCCTCGGGAACATCGACTGTCTCGGAGAGGTGGATGGCGGCGGTCAGAAACACAATGTCGAGATTTGGGACAAACGGGACGCGGCTGAGAACGAGTTGCAGGGCGACGAAAATAAACCATGAAGAAAGCGGCGGTCCGGGCAGTGCCGACCAGTAGAGCAGGATGTGAAGCGAGAGCACCAGGGTGATCCTGAACGCATTGATCGCCATCAGCTTCGGCATGACGCCGTCGGGAAGGTCCATGATCTGGCGCCGGAAGACGATCACTGCGATGGCGAGGCTGAAAGCCGATGCGAAGGCGAGCGCGAAAAGGACGGCGGATCCGGGCAGGGCGTCCAGTTCCTCCATCAGCCTGCCGCTGAAGAAAAGCGTGAGCACGAGGAGCGCCGTCGCGATATTCGATACCAGCGCCGAGATGAGGTTGTTGTCTTTGACGCCGACGAGAATCTCGCGATCCGAAAGATCGAGGTTGCGGCGCGCCCAGAGCGTGAAAAAGCCTTCGCCCGAATAGCCCATCACCGCAAAATTGTAGACGCGCTTTCTCAGAAACGCTGAAAAGTAGCGCCAGAGCGGCCGCCGCCAGACGATCTCATAGGTCGGGATTTCCGACAGGGGCAAGGCGAGATAGCGAAGCGTGAAAATGAGATAGAAGAGCGGCGAGGCCGGAAGCTCCTCAATGACCTCCGACCACCCGACTTCGGCGAGCCTGAAGATGAGGTAGACGACGACGCAGCCGAGCAACGCATACTGAAAAACGGTCGTCGCCCGCCGCACAAAGGGCTTCCGGGCGAATTCTCGCGCCGCCGTTACGGCCCACGCCGCTCGCTGCCGGGCGCTCGTTCTCGTCAAGGTCGCTGAACTCCCTTTGAGCCAGACCAACGCACCTACTCGATTGCAGGCGCTTTTGAAACGCTGTCATCGAATGATCAAGCTGTTGTCATGAAACCGCGCAATAAATGAGACGCATGTGCGAGTGGGCCCAACCTTGAACACCGTCGATCCGGCTGCGGAATGGACTGTCGTAATACCGTTCTACAACGAAGAACGCTTTATTGCGGCGACCCTCAATTCCATTCTTCGGCAAGCGCGAAGGCCGCGTAAGATCATTCTGGTCGATAACGGTTCGACTGACGCCTCGGTCGCGGTGATTTCCGAATGGTCCGCCGCCAATCCGTCCGCGGAGACGCTCCTTCTGGTCGAGCCGAAGCCCGGCAAGGTGGCGGCGCTCGAACGCGGCATTAATGCGGTCGAAACGGACTATGTCGCGCTGTGCGACGCAGATACGGTTTATCCGCCGACTTATCTGGCGCTTGCCGAGGCGATGCTCACTGAAAATCGCGCCGCTGCAGCGCTTGCATTCGGCGTCTATGAAAATCTCTCCGCACCCGTCGCTTTCCTTCTGCGATGGAAAGGCCGCTTCGCCTCTTTGTTGATGCCGCGACAGGCCCATACCGGCGGTTACGGACAGTCGTACAAAACGGCTCTCTTGCGCGCCGCGGGCGGATATTCGCCGGCGCGTTGGCCTTTTATGGTCGCGGATCATGAAATCGTTCACCGCGTGCAGAAAGTCGGCAGGCTTTCCTATCGCGCAAATCATTTCTGCATCACGTCGGCGCGCAGACAGGATCGCGGGCGCGTTGATTGGCGGCTTTCCGAGCGCATCCTGTATCATCTGACGCCCAGCGTGATGAAGGATTGGTTCTTCTATGATTTTCTCGCCGCCCGGTTCCGGCGGCGTGACGTCTACAACACCAATCTTCGCGATCGTGATTGGGAAACGGGCGGCGAAAAACCGACCAAGCCGATAGCGGCCTAAGCCGCCTCGCGCCGTCGCGCGCTCGAAACCCGACTTTCGTATAGCTGAAACAGATGGTCGAAGTGCTGGGCCGGGCTTGATATCCGCCGCCCGCCGGCGCGGGCGGCTGTCGACATTGCGCCTCGATCCCGGGCGACGGCGCGCATCATCGCTTCGGCGAGCGCGTCCGCATCGCCGGAGCGGAAGGCTTCGGAATAGGAAGGATGCGAGAGTTCGGCCGCCCCGCCGATATGCGGGGTGATGACCGGCAGTCCCGAACAGAGCGCTTCGGCGACGACAAGCCCGAATGTTTCCGCGGCGCCGCCATGAACGAAATAATCGGCGCTCGCGAAGCGCTGGGCCAACGCCCGCCTGTCGGTGATTGGCCCGGCGACGCTGACGCGCGGCGTCCTCGATCCGCGCGAGCGGACCGATTTCCACATCGGCCCGTCCCCGACAATGTAAAGCGCCGCCGGCTTGTCGAATGCCGCTTTGCTGAACGCCGACATGAGGAGCGGCAATCTCTTTTCCGGATGGTGACGGCTGACTGCGATAAACAAGACTGCGTCAGCATGCGGGACGCCGCATTCGTTCAGCATTTTCAATCGCAAGGTTTCGTCCCGCTGCTCATGTGAAAATGCGGCGTGATCTACGCCGAGCGGAATTGCGTTGACGCGGGGGACGCCGAATTTCTTGAGGCGGTCTGCGAAGTGCCTGCCGGGTGCGACGGTCAGTTCGAAATCCTGCGCAAGGTTGCGCAGATAACACCAGAACCAGAAGCAAAGACGGTCGACCAAATCCTCATTCAGCGCCGGCGACAGGAATGTGTGCGGATAAACCGCGACAGGGTCCTGGTGCAGGAAAAGCGCGCGCGCTGCGTCGCCGCGCCATTTTGCGGCCATCCAGGCCCCGCGCCAGGTGGATGAGGCTTCGACGAAATCAGGCGCCAGTTCATCGAGAAGCGCATGAACCGGCCGCATATCCGCGAACAGATGATACCGGTGGTCGAAAGGCAGGTTCGGCGATCTCACCCATATGATCTCGCCGCCAAGGCGCGTTTCGCGCCGGTCCGCGGGCCCTGGCGCGATGATGGTCAGTTTTACGCCGGCGCCGGCCGCGGCATCGAGCTTCTGGTGCGCGTAAGTTCTTACGCCGCCGCCGAAGTCGCTGAAAAATTCCGAAATGTCGACCAGGCGCATCGCCCGAACCCTGCCAATCGGGCGCGATTACCGTAAGTTTGTGACGTCGACCTGAAGGTTTTGTGGCGGCTTGATTACGCTTTCCGCTCAGATGCGACTTCTTGATAGTCGCGGATCAGGCGGTCAAGGATCGCGTCCCAGTCAAAACCGTCGCTCTTGATGCGCGCATTGCCTGCCATCATCCGGCGCCGGTCAGGATCACCGGCGAGCGCGACGAGCGCTTTCGCGAATCCGGCGACGTCTTTGGCGTCCGCGACCAGCAGGCCGGTGCCGCCGTCATCGACGAGCGACCGGCTCCCGGACGCGGCGGCGCAGAGGGAGGGAACGCCGCACGCCATCGCTTCGAGCGTCACATTGCCGAATGTTTCGGTCACGCTCGGATTGAAGAAAATATCGGCGCTCGCATAGGCGCGCGCCAGATCTTCTCCTGCAAGATAGCCGGTGAAGACATCGTCCGGGAGAAGCTGCATGAAGCGGTCGCGCTCCGGCCCTTCGCCGACGATCAGCGCCCGGATTTTCGGATTTTCGCGGCGGGCCTGCTTCACGGCGGAGGCGAAAATGTCGATGCCCTTTTCGAGCACGAGACGCCCGACAAAAGCGACGAGGATTTCGTCGTCGGCGACGCCAACCTGTCGCCGCCAGGCGAGATCGCGTCTTGCCGGGTTGAAAAGAGTCTTGTCGACGCCGCGCGCCCAAAGCCGGACGTCTCGCCCGATGTCGTCGCGCGCGAGTTCGTCGACCATCGACTGCGACGGCGCATAGACGCGCTCGCAGCGATGATAAAAATACCGCATGTAACCGGTGATATGTTTTTCAAGCCACGCCATGCCGTAATAGCGCGGATAGGTGTCGAAACGCGTATGGAAAGAGGCGACCGCCGGAATGCCTCTCTTGCGGGCGTAAGTGAGCGCCGAAAAGCCGAGCCAATCGGGCGCCGCGAGATGCACGATGGTCGGCGCGAAGGCGTCGAGCCGGCGCTGCGCGGCCGTATTGAGCCCGAGCCCAAGGCGATATTCGCTGCGTGATCCGGGCAGGGCGACCGAAGGTACGGATACCAATTCGCCGGCATGTTCGAGGGCCGACTTTTTCGATGTCGGCGCAAAGACGAGCGCCGAGTGTCCGCGCGCTTCAAGGCGGGCGACGAGTTTGTTGAGAGCCCTCACCGGCCCATCCATCACGTAATTGTAATTGCCGGAAAAAAGCGCGACGCGCAGCGGCGGCTGCGTTACGTCCGTGAGGGAATCTGCGATGGCGGCGACATCAGCTTTCATGATCAGGCGGGCCGGAATAGCCCAAAAGCCCGCCGAACGGAACCTGCGCCGCGCGGTCAGGTTGCGACGCGACCCTCTGTCCAGTCCCAGAACAGGGCGGAGATGTCGGGTCCGCCAAAACGGCGCACTTCCTGGACGCCGGTCGGGGAGGTGACGTTAATCTCGGTCAGATAATCGCCGATAATGTCGATGCCGACGAGAACAAGCCCGCGCTCGGAAAGGAGCGGGCCGATACGGTCGCAGATGTCCTGGTCGCGTTCGGTCATTTCGACGGCTTCGGCCTTTCCGCCGACATGCAGGTTCGACCGCGTTTCCCCCTTGGCGGGCACGCGGTTGATCGCGCCGACCGCCTCGCCATCGAGAAGAATGATGCGCTTGTCGCCCTTCCTGACGGCGGGAAGGTATTTCTGCGCGATCATCGGTTCGCCATAGGCCTGCAGGAACAGCTCCAGCAGGGCGTTGAAATTTGAATCGTCCGATGACAGACGAAAGACGCCCGCGCCGCCATTGCCGTAAAGCGGTTTCAGAATGACGTCGCCATGCTCCTCGCGAAATTCGCGAATGCGCGCCAAGTCGCGTGTGATGAGGGTCGGCGGCGTCAGATCCGGAAAGTCCATGACGAACAGTTTTTCCGGCGCGTCGCGAATGGAGCGCGGGTCGTTGAGCACGAGAACGTCCGGGCGAAGTCGTTCCAACATGTGCGCCGCCGTAATATACGCCATGTTGAAAGGCGGGTCCTGGCGGACGAGGACGACGTCGACGCCGTGAAGGTCGAGAATGGCCGCCGTCTCGAGGGTGACGTGCGCGCCTTGCTCACGCTTCAGCGCGATGATTTTTTCCGCGCGCGCTGACAGGCGTCCGTCGCGCATGGCGAGCGCGTCCGGCCCGTAGACCCATATTTCATGACCGCGGCCATGCGCCTCGAGCGCGAGGTCGAATGTCGTGTCGGCGTTGACGTTGACGGCGCCGATCGGGTCCATCTGGATGGCGATTTTCATGCGCGGCTTCCTCAAGGGCGGGTCTATCGCCGCCGTCGGCGTATCCGGATCGGACGAAGCTTTGTCCGATCGAAGAAACGCCCTGATGTTGTCGTCCGGGATTGCGGTTAGGCCGGAGCCTGCGTCCGATCAAGGCGAAACGCGCCGATCAACAGCTCGTGAGCGCGGGAATCCCTAGAGCGGCGCGACAACGATGTAGCTGACGACCTTCTCCACGCCGCCGATCGATCTTGCGATGTCGATCGCGGCGTCGAGCTGGCGCTGGCTGCGGGTGACGCCGAGCAGGTAGACGACGCCCTTGGAGACCGAGGTCTTGAAATTGCCGGCTTTGACATCGCCGTCGGCGATCAGGCGCGTCCGCAGCGTGGTGTCGATCCTTGTGTCTTCAAAGCCCTGTCCGAGCGACGTGCCGTCGCCGACGATGATCTCATCGATCACCTGATCGACTCCCTTCGCGCGCCAGGCGTTTTCGATCAGCTTGCGCCGTCCTTCTTCCGACTTCATCGTGCCGGTCAGCAACAGCCGGCCTTCGAAGATTGTGATGTCAATGTCGCCGTAATCATGGCTGCGATCGCCGAACAATACGCTCTTGAGTTCGGCGTTGGCGCCGATGTCGGTGACGCTCTCATCAAGGTTGGGGCTGGAGGCGCATCCTGCCGCAATGAGGCAGAGGCTGGAAAGGGCGAGGGCGGTCAGCACCGGTTTGATCATCGAAACGCTCCGTCAACTGGGCAGTCGGTCATGTCCTATCCTGATGCCGTGCGCCGGGCGCCGCCATCAAGTCACTCTTGCGCGCGCCAGGCGTCCTTGACCAGTTTCACGCGAAACCCGGTTGCGGCGGCGATGTCATAACGCACCGCAAAGTCGCCGAAATGAGGGCGCATCACCAGAAAGCTCCGGCCTGCCTGTTCGAGCCGGCGCCGGTTTTTCGGCGTGACGGCGAACACGGCTGCGTCCGCATCGCGGCGCAGTTTCACTTCGACAAAAGCGAGAAGGCGCCCACGCCGCGCGATCAGATCGATTTCGCCGCCCGGCGCGCGGAACCTCGTTTCCAGGATCTGATAGCCGTGCAGCCGATAGACGAGGCCGACAAGAAACTCTGCGAACCGTCCCCGGCGTTCGGCCGCGCGTCTTTTGTCTGCGCCCGCGCGCGTCACCGGCGCGCCTTGATCGCTAACGCGCGGTCATAGGCGGCCTTTTTCGGCAGGGCGAAGGCGTCCGCCGTCGCCGCGGCGGCGTCCTTGAGGCTCATCGTCTTCATGGCTTCCAGCAGGAAGCTGTCGATATCGGCGTCCAGGGCGGGCTCGGCCTGCGGCGGCGGATCGATGATGACGACGATCTCGCCTTTCGCGCCGTCCCGGTATTTTTCCGCAAGACCCGAAAGGAAGTCGGCGTCGAAGGTTTCATGGATCTTGGTGATCTCGCGCGCGACAACGGCGCGGCGATCGCCGAACGCCTCCATCATGGCGCGAAGGCTGTCCCCGATGCGCGAGGGACCTTCGTAAAAGATCAGCGTCGCATCGACAGTGGCGATTGACTTGAAGAAAGCGAGCCGCGCTTCCGACTTCACGGGCGGAAATCCGGCGAAGAAGAATTGCTGCGTCGGCGCGCCCGCCGCCGACAGCGCCGCAATCGCCGCGCTCGGCCCCGGAAGCGGGATGACATTGACGCCCGCCGCGCGCGCCGCCTCGACGAGGCGGAAGCCCGGATCGGAAATCAGCGGCGTCCCGGCGTCAGACACGAGGCAGATTGCAGCGCCGTCCTTCAGCGCCGCGATGATTTCATCCTGAACCCGCGCAGCGTTGTGTTCATGATAAGCGGTGCGCGGCGTCGTCACGCCATAGGCCGCGCACAGCTTGCCTGTCTGGCGCGTATCCTCGCAGAGGATGCGATCGGCCTCCCTCAGCGTCTCGATGACGCGAAACGTCACATCCTTGAGGTTGCCGATGGGCGTCGCCGCCACATAAAGGCCGGGTTCGAGGGGCATCGGTGTCGCCGGTTAGCGAATTATTCAGTTGCGAAGGGTTCTTGTTCCGGTGAAAGCGGCGCCGGGTCAATGAGGCGCGCAGCTTTGAAGAAGGCCGGCGCATTTCACTCGGGCCCGAAACGCTATAGGGTGCGCGCCGCGAACGCTCAGGATTTCAGGATTTTTCAGGGGTTTTTCATGCGTCAGCGTCAAGGCCGCAGCGGAACAGGCGGCGTCTTCCGGAAGGGTTTCATCGCAGCATCGGCGCTCGTTCTCGCCGCCTGCTCGTCCTCGCCGGGCGACGGACCTGTCATTGCGGACCGCGATCGGCCGTCCGTCGATGTCGTCGAGCCGCTCCCCGACGGCGAGGAGCGCGCGCGGTATGACGAACGCGCTTTCATCGACCCCCTCCACATGCAGAACGCGGAACCTGTTCGCGTCGGTCTGCTCCTCCCCTTTACAGGGGCGTCGGATGCGGTTCAAAAAGTCGCGTCGTCGATGTTCGACGCCGCGCAGCTCGCTGCGTTCGAGGCAGGCGATGATCGCTTCCTGATCATCCCGAAAGATACGCGCGGAACGCCGGACGGCGCGGCCGCCGCTGCGCGTTCGGCGCTCGCCGACGGCGCTGAAATCATCCTCGGGCCGCTCTTTTCGGAAACTGTCGACGCTGCGGCGACCGTCGCGCGCGCGGCGAATGTGCCTCTTATCGCCTTTTCATCCGACGTCGTTTCAGCGGGCGACGGCGTTTATCTTTTGAGCTTTCCTCCCGAGATCGAAGTCGCGCGCGTCACCGACTATGCAATGACGCAGGGCATGCAGCGCTTCGGCCTCATCGCGCCGGCGAACGCCTACGGCCAGCGCGTGTCGAGCGCGTTTTCGCAAGAGCTCGCCGACCGCGGCGGGATCCTCGTTCATGAGGAACGCTATGAGCAGGACCCCGACAAGATGCTCGCGCCGGCGAAGCGACTCGCCGCCTATTCGAAAGAGATCATCCCGC
This sequence comes from Parvularculaceae bacterium, assembly GCA_020446725.1. Taxonomy (GTDB): domain Bacteria; phylum Pseudomonadota; class Alphaproteobacteria; order Caulobacterales; family Parvularculaceae; genus Amphiplicatus. The sequence continues at coordinate 8,952 of JAGRED010000069.1, forward strand.
CGGAACTCCGTCACGGCTATGATCCGAACCGTCCGGGCGGGACGGGCGTCGCCGGCGGCAATGAATATGGGTTTCAGGCAGTGCTGATGCCTGAGCAGGGAACGCTGCTGCGCGCGCTCGCGCCGCTCCTTCCCTATTACAATGTCGATATCAACCAGGTGAAACTGCTCGGCGTTTCCGCTTGGGACAATCCGCGACTGACCCGCGAGCCGGCGCTGCGCGGCGGATGGTTCGCCGCGCCCGATCCGACGATCACCGCAGCCTTCGACGAGCGCTTCCGCGCCGCCTTCGGCGAAACGCCGCCCAAACTCGCCTCGCTCGCCTATGACGCGACCCTCCTTGCGGCGCGGCTCGGCCAGGGCCCGCGCCGCCGCGATCGCTTTGATGCGCGGATGATTGAAAACCGCAGCGGTTATTACGGCGCGGACGGCCTGTTCCGTTTCAAGTCTGACGGCACGATTGAACGCGGCCTCGCCATTCTTGAAATCCAGCCTGGCGGCATCCAGCTTGTCGACCCTGCGCCGCGGACATTCACATCCGGAAGCTAGGAGTTATGCGCGCTGTCGCATTGATCGCCGGCGCGCTTGCGCTTTGCGGCGCGGCTTTCGCCGCCGATTCGGCCGCCATTGATGCGGGCGCAGAGCAGGTGCGCGGCGAATATCAGGCGGCGATAGACCGTGCGGTCGCCATCGGCGAAACGCGCTGGGCGTTCACGCTGACCTATGTCGATCAATCGAGCGATGAGACGAAAACATATAAGCTCCGTTTTGATCCGCGCCGCCCGTCCGGCGATCGCTGGAGCGCCGTTGAGCCTCCGGCGGACCTGCTTTCGAAAGGCGAGAAAAAGGCGTTCAAGCGGATCAGCAGCAATGACGATGCGGACGCCGCGCTTGTCTATGACAACCTCGCCGAGACGTCCGCCGATCTGACGCTGATCAGCGCCGACGCGACGGAAGCGGTTTTCGAAATACCGGTCGACGATCCGGAAATGCCTGAAAAAGCGCGCGCCGCCCTCGTTGCGACGGCGCGGCTCGATCGCAAGGCGGGGCATGTGTCGTTGATCGAGGTTGAGGCGAAAAGCTCATTCAAGCCGGCGCTCGTCGCAAGGATCGACATGTTGCGGCAGGTTCAGCGATTTGCGCCTGCGGGGCCGGGCGGCGAGATCCTGCTTGTCTCGTCCGATACCGAAAGCGCCGGGGAAGCGATGATGAAATCATTTCATTCAAAGGCGCGCGCGACCTACTCCGATTTCGAGCCGGTAAGCGCCGCGCCGCGCGATCATTAGCGGCCGGATTCAGGGAACGAGGGTTGCGAGCAGCGTATCGAGAATGCGCCGCCCTTCCTTGCCTGCGACAAGGCGTTCATCGCATCGCCGGATCAATCCTTGCGCGACGAGGGGCGCAATCCTTTCCTCAAGCGCCTCCCATTCGGAGGGGTTGAGCCTCGCGCCTTCGAGCGTGCGAAGCCCCATGATCAACCGCTCGGCGAGAACTTCTTTTTCTGACAGTGCGCCCTGAAACGCTGCGCCGCAGCCTTTGCTTTCAACCATGCCGAGATAGTCGGCGGGTTTCAGTTCGGTTTCCGTCGCGATGCGCACGCCGTCTGTCGTCACGCGCCCATGCGCGCCGGGTCCGACGCCGACATAATCATCCTGTCGCCAGTACAGAAAATTATGACGGGATTCCTCGCCAGGCGCCGCATGATTGGAAATCTCATAAGCCGGCAATCCCGCCGCTGCAGTCAGTTCCTGCGTCGCATCGAAAAGATCGGCCGCAACATCCTCATCCGCCGGCGCCCAGCGCTTTTTCGACACCGCGCGATCGAACGCCGTGCCGGGCTCGATCGTAAGCTGGTAGAGGGAGAGGTGGGTGAGGCCGGTTGAAATCGCGCGGCTTAGCTCCTCGCCCCACATCCGGGCCGTCTGTTCCGGCCGCGCATAGATGAAATCCGCCGTCACGCGCGCAAAGACGGCGAGCGCGGTTTCTATGGCGCTTTGCGCCGTTGCGGCGTCATGGTCCCGGCCGAGAAAGCGAAGCGCCGCATCGTCGAAAGACTGAACGCCGAGCGAGAGCCGGTTGACGCCTGCCGTATGAAAGGCGCGGAAGCGGCTCGTTTCCGCGTTCGTCGGATTGGCTTCGATGGTGATTTCGGGGTCGGGCGCAAAGCCCCACAACCTTTCGCATTCATCGATGACGGCCTCGATGACGGGAAGCGGGGCTAGGCTCGGCGTGCCGCCGCCGAAATAAACGCTTGTTAGACGCCGCCCTTGCGTGCGTTCGGCCCAATAGGCGAGTTCGCGCGTTAACGCCCGCGTCCAGCGCTCCGCATCAACGCCGCGATCGCGATAGATGTTGAAGTCGCAATAGGGGCAGATCCGCGCGCAAAAGGGCCAGTGAACGTAAACGCCGAAGCCGGCGGTCATAACGGCTCCAGCGCCGGCATGATGCGTTTCATGAAGCCGTCGAAGAGCGGCACGGTGAAGGCGTTTTCGCCATGGCCGGGGCTGTAGATCATTCCCTTTTCGATCAGCGCGTTCCTGACAGGGCCGAGCTGCGTCACCTTCTTTCCGAGAAGGTCGGCGATCTCTCCGGAACGCCGCGCCTCCGGTCCAAGTTCCGCCATCGCGCGCATATACCGCTTTTCGAGCGGCGTCAGGCGATCGAACCTTACGCGGAAGAAGCTGGCGTCAAGATCGGCGAGCGCGGTCGCTGTCGCCTCCTCCGCGTCCTCGCGCGTAATCGGCGAGGCGTCGGCGGCGAGCCAGCAATGCTTGCCCCATTCCTGAAGGAAATAGGGATAGCCTTCAGAGCGGTTTAGAACTTCCTCGATGGCGCCGTCGTCATAGCGCACCTTTTCTTCCGCGGCCGGCTTGACGAGCGCCTCGCGCGCGGCGGCCGGCGTAAGCTTGTCTATCCGGATGAATTCGAACAGCCGCTCCGCGTAGGACTTCGCCTCGCCGAGTTGCGCCAGTATCTGCGGCAGGCCGGCGGCGATCATCGCGAGCGGAAGTTGCGTCTGCTCGATCCGGTGCAGCGCCGCGATGAGCGTCGCTAGTTCGCGCTTCGGCACATATTGCAATTCGTCGATGAATAGGATGATCGCCGTCTTCCGATCTTTTGCGGCGGTCGCAACGGCGGTGAGAAGTTCCGGCAGGTCGACTTCAAGATCGCCGGAATCGGCGAGCCCTGGCTCAGGCGGCAATTCGATGCCGACTTCGATGTCCTGATATTTGATTTTCAGCGCTGCGATGAAGCCGGCGAGGGCGCGCATCGCTCTGGCGCCGCTATCCTTGATCGCCTCGCCGCGGTTCAGCCTGATGAGCGCCGATTTCAACGACGGGGCGAGGATGCCGGGCAGTGATCGTCCCTCTGGCGCCTCGATCGGTATGGCGGCGACGCCGCGCGCTTCCGCGTCGAGCCGGATTTTGTTCAGCAGCACCGTCTTGCCAACGCCCCTAAGGCCGTAAAAGACAAAACTCCGCGACGCGCGTCCCTGCCGGATGCGATCAATGGCGATGGCGGCGCGCTCGATGATGTCATCGCGGCCGGCGAGTTCCGGCGGCGGCTTGCCGGCGCCGGGGGCGTATGGATTCTTGCGCGGGTCCATCTATATCGGATTTATCCAAGATTATGCTATTGGGATAAACTATCCTAAACCGCCTATAATTCAATCCTCAAGGCACGCTTTCGTCAGCTTTGCAAAGGCATCCGCCCGGTGGGATATGGCGTGTTTCGTGTCCGGATCGAGTTCGGCGAAAGTCTTCAAATAGCCTGCCGGCACGAAAACGGGATCGAAGCCAAAGCCCATCTTGCCGCGCGGCGGGTATTTTATCGAACCCTCGACCTTGCCAAGGAAACTTTCGATGTGGCCGTCCGGCCAGGCGAGGCAGAGGCAGCAGACAAAGCGGGCGCTGTGGTCCGTCGATCCCGATTCCTCAAGCTCCCTCCACACACGTTCCATCGCCACATAGAAATCACGCCCGTCCGGCGTTTCGGCCCAGTCTGCCGTGTGAACGCCCGGCCGGCCGTCCAGCGCGGCGACTTCCATACCGGAATCATCGGCGAGCGCCGGCAGGCCGGATGCCGTCGCAGCGGCCCGCGCCTTGATCGCCGCGTTCCCAAGGAACGTTTTTTCGTCCTCGACGGGGACCGGGAGGCCGAGCGTGTCCGCCGAGATGGCCTCGATCCCGTACGGAGCCACCAGCGCGTTGATTTCTCTGACTTTTCCAGCGTTGTGACTGGCGATGACGAGGCGGCCAGGCGCGAGTTTTCTGGGGGGCAAAACAGGCTCCATATCGGTTTTCGAAAAAAAATTATCGTTTTTCGGCAAAAACCCCTTGCATCGTTTTTCGATAAGTGTATATCGATATTCAACAAGACGCCGGGTCGCGGCGCGAGACAAGAAGACAGCCAGACGTGCCTCAAGAGACAAAAAAAGAGCGGCAGGGCAAGAGCCCGCCGCTCAAGAAAAACAGCCAAAACGCGTTCGCGCACCAACGAAAGGAAATTCAGATGTTACGCAATCACGCTTCCCAAAACATCGGGTCTGTCGACGCCGTTGTCAATGGTTTTGTGACAATGGTGTCAGTTGTGCTGATAGCCGCCGCCTATTTCTCCGCGGTCGGCCAGTTCGTGGCGTAAGCCCCAGGGGCTGAGGAAAAAGGGGCTCTCCCATGTCCAAGGCGATCAATCTCATTATGGCGGCGGCGCTCGCCGCCGCCGCACTCGCCGCCGCCGTCAGCCTGGCCCGCACAGCGGGCGCGACGGAAAAAGGTGAGACCCGGATCTGCGCGGAGCGTCTTTGCGGCGTCGTCTTCTTCTAAAGATCCGGCGCTGAAGCAGGACGGAGTCGCATCATGATCAGGGCCATCGGCAAAGGATCACTCGCCTCGATTCTCGCGGTCGGACTGCACATCGTGCGGGTGATCGTGTGGATCGCTTTCGCGGGTCTTTCGGCCGCCCTTATAGCCATCCCGCTGATCCCGCCCTTTGCGGAATGGGTCGCCCATGTCGACGGCGCCTCGATCGAAGGCGACATTGGCGTAGACGCCGGCGATTTCGTCGAGGTTCTCAGGCATTTCATTTCTTTCGGCGTCGCGCTCTATGTCGTCGAGCGACTGCTTGAACTCTTGAAGACGCTGCGCTTCGGCTCGCCTTTCGTGAAAGAAAACGCCCGCCGGTTCCGCAATGTCGGCGTTGCGCTGCTGATCGGCGAGCTGTCGAAAATCGCGATCTGGATCCTTGCGGCGATCTTCGACGCCGATGTCGACGCCGATCTCGATTTCATGGCCTTTGTTTCGATCGCCGCCGTGCTCGTGCTCGCGGAAGTCTTCCGTGAAGGCGCGCGCATGAAGGAAGAACAGGACCTCACCGTCTGATGTCGATTTCCGTCAAACTCGACCGGGTGCTTCTCGACCGCGGCATGAGCCTGACGGAGCTTTCCGAACGCGTCGGCGTGACGATCGCCAATCTCTCGATCCTGAAAACCGGCAAGGCGAAGGCGATCCGTTTTTCGACCCTTGAGGCGATCTGCAAGGAATTGAATTGCCAGCCCGGGGATATTCTCTTCTTCGAAGATGACGGCCGACCGATCCGGCATGACGATTAGAGCGCCGGGAGCAAAATCGAAGATCGTTTCCATCCGGAAAGCCGCGAGGAAATAACAAGTTGATCGTCCAGCGCTCTGCCTGAACCGCCATCGACGATCTGGCCCTTTGCCGCCGGGCCTCATCGCGCCTATATCCCTCGGCCATGACGACCCTTGACCTCACTTCAGCCAACCCCGACGCCGCCGCGCCGAAACGCGCGCTATTCGGCCTGTCGCGGGCGGAAACCGCCGACGCGATCGGCGAGGCTCTGGGGCTCGACGTCAAGAAAGCGCGCATGCGGACGAACCAGCTTTGGCGCTGGGCGTATCATTACGGCGTCACCGATTTCGAGCGCATGACCGATATCGGCAAGGAGATGCGCGCCGATCTCGCGGCGCTGTTCAGCCTTGACCGACCGCGCATCGCCGCCCGCCAGATATCAGTCGACGGGACGCGCAAATATCTGATCGAGCTGTCGCCCGCCGTTGAAGTCGAATGCGTCTTCATCCCGGATGTCGGGCGCGCCGGCGCGCTCTGCGTTTCGTCTCAAGTCGGTTGCACGCTGAATTGCACCTTCTGCCACACGGGAACGCAGAAGCTCGTCCGCAACCTTTCGGCCGTGGAAATCGTCGGGCAGGTCATTGCGGTCAAGGACGATCTCGGGGAGTGGCCGTCCGGCGGCGATGATCGCCGACTATCCAACATCGTCTTCATGGGAATGGGCGAGCCTCTTTATAATCTCGACCATGTCGCGCGCGCGATCGAGATCATCGCCGACGGCGACGGCGTCTCGATTTCCCGCCGGCGGATTACCGTGTCGACGTCGGGCGTCGTGCCTGAAATCCCGCGCCTCGGCGCAATGACGAACGCCATGCTGGCGATTTCGCTCCATGCGACGAATGATACGCTGCGCGACGTGCTGGTGCCGATCAACAAGAAATACCCGATCGCCGAACTTCTCGCCGCCTGCAAGGCCTATCCGGGGCTCGGAAATACGCGGCGCATCACCTTCGAATATGTGATGCTGAAGGGCGTCAATGACACCGATGCGGAAGCGCGCGAACTTGTCCGCCTGCTGAAAGATATTCCGGCGAAGATCAACTTAATTCCCTTCAACCCCTGGCCGGGGGCGCCTTATGAATGTTCGGACTGGGACCGGATTGAGGCTTTCGCCGACATCGTCAATCGCGCCGGCTACGCCTCGCCGATAAGGACGCCGCGGGGCCGCGACATTTCCGCCGCCTGCGGACAGTTGAAGTCCGAAAGCGTGAAACAGCGCGCAAGCGACAGACTGAAGGAGCGCCTCGAAGCGGCGCAAGGCTGATGCGCGCGGGCTCTATTCTTATCGATGAAAAGGAAATCGAGGAGCGGTTCATTCGCGCCTCGGGACCTGGCGGACAGAACGTCAACAAGGTGGCGAGCGCCGTTCAGTTGCGCTTTGACGCGGCGAAGTCGCGCGCGCTTTCCGATGCGGTGCGCGGGCGGCTCATCAGGCTCGCCGGCGCACGGGCGACGAAAGAGGGCGTCATCGTCATCGAGGCGTCGCGCTTTCGCGACCAGGCGCGCAATCGCGAAGATGCGCGCGCGCGCTTGATTGCGCTTCTTGAAAAAGCAGCGACGCCGCCGAAGAAGCGGATTGCGACGAAAACACCCCCTTCGCAAAAACGAAAGCGACTTCAGGACAAGTCCCGCCGTAGCGAAGTGAAGCGTGGCCGATCAAGAATCGCTGCCGATGACGGAGCCGACTGACCAGGCGTTCTCAGACAGACGCGCTGGCGCCGCTCAGTTTGCCCGCCGCCTTGTCGAGCGCGCCGGCGATCCAGCGAATAATCGCTTCCGCCTGTTCCTGCGCGAGTTCGTTTTGTACGGCGACGAGTTTCCTGCCTGTGGGCGATTCAAAAAATGAAATCAGGTCGTCGATTTCCGCGTCGGAAAAGCGATCCGCATAGCTGCGGGCGATGTCGCCGATAAGATCATCCGCGCCGGCGTCGAGTTCGTCGCGAAGGGCTGTGACGAAATCATCGACCTTTTCGGGCGCCATGCCCTGTTGCTTGAGTTGCGTGCGGATCGAAGCGACGGCGTCGCCGATCGCCTTGTCGATTTCGCTCTGCAAGCCCATCGCGTCCGTCAACCGTTCGGCGTTTTCAAGACTGGCCGCTTCGGCGGTTTGCGCGGCGCCGAACAGCGTCAGCGCTGCGATGGCGATAAACAGGAAATGACGCATGGCCCCCTCGCTTGTGTCCCCGGTCGAACCTTGGATTGCGGCGGGCGCTTTGACAACCCGCCATCCGGCGTCTTTCCGGCTCGCCCTGGCGCAGGCGGCTTGGCGGCGCGGGGGAAGTGACTAGGCTTTGCAGAAAAAATAACAGTCAAACAGCCGAAACAGAGGTCATTCATGCCCGGAAAATCTATGCTCGCCGGCGCGATCGGCGCCGCATTTATCGCATCGGCATCGCTCGCCGCCGATTACCGCGCGGAGGCGACGAAGATCGTCTCGGAAATCGAAACGCTGCATCCGCGCGGGCGAGAGATCGCCGAAAGCGAACGCTTCATGCATGCGCGCGACGGCTTGATGGCGATCGCCGGCGATACGGACGTCGCGCATTACGCCGTCGCGCTCGGCCGCATGTTTGCAACCGCGGAAGACGGCCACACCAATGCGCTCGGTTTCTACAGCGACCTTCCCGAATTCGCATGGCGCTATCCGATTGAGATCAAAAGATTCGACGACGGACTTTATGTCGTCGCTGCAAAAGAAGAGGGATCAATTCTTCTCGGACGCCGCATCGTTTCCGTGAACGGTGAACCGGTCGATGCCTTTGTTCGCCGTTTTGCTGAAACGATGGGCTATGACAATCCGGCCTGGCCGGCGAACTGGGCGCCGCACGCGCTGATGCGCCCCGGCTGGCTCATCGGCCTTGATGTTGCGTCGCCGGACCTTGCCGCGCCGGTCGAGTTCGTCGCCGTCGACAAGCGCGGCCGCAAGGCGAAAGCCCAGTTGCGCGCCGGACAGGACGGCCGCGAAGGGCTGACTCGAATCGCGGCCGGCGCGCCTGCCTTGCAGCCGGATCGGGAAGGGCGCGAGAATTACGTCAATCGACTTGCAGGCGGGCAAGCGCTGGCGGTCGTCATTGGCGCGATGGCGGATGAAGAAGACAAGACGTTTGAGACGTTCACGCGCGAGGTGATCGCCGCGATGGAAGATCCCGCCGTCGAACGTCTCATCGTCGATCTGCGTAATAATGGCGGCGGCAATAATCTGCTGACCGAACCTTTGCGGCGCATGATCGTCAAGAGCCGCTTCAATCATCCGGGCGGCGTTTACGTCCTGACGGCGCCGCAGACTTTTTCGGCGGCGATGAATTTCGCAACGCGCCTCGAACGCGAAACGGACGCGCTGTTTGTCGGTGAGCCGACCGGCGGCGCGCCCAATCATTTCGGCGATCCGAAATTTGCGAGCGGCGAGGCGTCGACGCTGCCTTACATAATCTCAACGCTTCGCTGGCAGGACTCGCCGCCGCTCGATCCGCGGCGGCGCATTCTTCCTGATATTCCCGCCGCGCCGATTTTCGCCGATTTCGTCGCAGGTAAGGATCGCGCGCTCGACGCCGCGCTCGCGCACGAGCCGGACGCGGACATGATTGAAAAATGGTGGCTGCGCGCCATGCAGCCGTGGGAGCGCGCCTCGCAAAAGGCCGACTGGAAGTTTTTCTTCGAGACGCGCTGAGGGGTTGAAGCGTCGCTCTTTCGGCGCCGCGTCCTATCGAGAAATAAGACTTAGCAAGCGGGGTTCTTTCCGCTATACGCGCCCCGCAAATGAAGCGGGCGAAAGGATCGACCATGGCCGGGCGCAAGGGTGTGAAAAAAGTGGTTCTCGCCTATTCGGGCGGGCTCGACACGTCGGTCATCCTGAAATGGCTCCAGGTCGAATATGGCTGCGAGGTCGTCACCTTCACGGCGGATCTCGGTCAGGGCGACGAGCTTGGGCCGGTGCGCGGCAAGGCGGAGCGCGCGGGCGTCAAGGAAATCTACATCGAGGATCTGCGCGAGGAATTCGTGCACGACTTCGTGTTCCCGATGATGCGCGCGAACGCCCTTTATGAAGGCCAGTACCAGCTCGGCACCTCGATCGCGCGGCCGCTGATTTCCAAGCGGCTCGTCGAGATCGCTCGGGAGACGGGCGCTGACGCCGTCGCCCATGGCGCGACCGGCAAGGGCAATGACCAGGTGCGTTTTGAGCTTTCGGCCTATGCGCTCAATCCCGACATCAAGGTGATCGCGCCCTGGCGCGAATGGGATCTGAATTCACGCACGAAACTCATCGCCTGGGCCGAAGCGCATCAGGTCGATATCCCGAAAGACAAGCGTGGCGAGGCGCCGTTTTCGGTCGACGCCAATCTCCTCCACACGTCGTCGGAGGGAAAGGTGCTTGAAGACCCGGCTGAGGCGGCGCCTGATTACGTCTATCAGCGCACCGTCGATCCTGAAGCCGCGCCGGACAAGGCTGAAGTCATCGAAATCGGGTTCAAGAAAGGCGACGCCGTCACGCTTGACGGCAAGGCGCTCTCGCCTGCGGCGATGCTCGCCGCTCTTAATGAACTCGGCCGCAAACACGGGATCGGCCGTCTCGATTTCGTCGAGAACCGCTTTGTCGGCATGAAATCGCGCGGCGTTTATGAAACGCCGGGCGGCGCCATTCTCCTTGTCGCCCATCGCGGCATTGAACAGATCACGCTTGATCGCGGCGCCGGGCATCTCAAGGATGAGATCATGCCGCGCTACGCCGAGCTTATTTACAACGGTTTCTGGTTCGCGCCGGAACGCGAAATGCTGCAGGCGCTGATCGACAAGAGCCAGGAGCATGTCGAGGGAACGGTGAAGGTGAAGCTCTACAAGGGCTCGGCGAACGTCATCGCGCGCGCCTCTTCGAAATCGCTCTATTCAATGGCGCATGTGACGTTTGAAGAAGACGCGGTCTACGACCAGAAAGATGCGGAAGGCTTCATCAAGCTGAACGCGCTGCGGCTGAAACTCCTCGCGCGCCGCAATATGCGCTGAAGCCTATCTGCTGGCGACGCGGATAATGACGTCGATTGTTCTCACCGTCGCGCCTTTCGGCAATTGCGGGCGACCGGTGATCTTGAGCGCATCGGTGTCGATATCTTCAAGACGCCCTTCATCCTCATGATAGAGGTGGTAATGCGGCGCCATATTGGTGTCGAACCACGCCGCGCCGCCGTCGAGCGACACTTTCCGGATCAGGCCGGCGCGACAGAATTCGTTCAGCGTGTTGTAAAGGCTCGCAAGCGAGGGCTGCAGGCGTTTGCCGCGCAGGATGTCGAAGGCCTGCTGTACGGTCACATGCTTATTGACGCCGTCAAAAAGATACTCGGCGAGGGCGAGCCGGATTCGCGTCGGCTGTACGCCCGCCGCTTCCAGCACCCGCTTTGACTCGGAACTCATCGGCGCGTCCTTCCCATCGCGCGCAGACTATTGCCTCTGGCGATCTATGTCGAGAATGATTTTCATTTGCGACTTGTGGCCGCATTTATCGAGCAACCTTCGCATGGCCCCCATTCGAAGTCTGATGACGGATGAAAAGCGATGCGCCGTCATCATCAACGCATTCATCTGAAAGGAACGGCGTCGGCGGCGCGCGACGTCAACTGATAGTGCGCTTTTTGCGCCGACGATGGGCCGAGGATGTTTGGTTCGTTGCGGTTCGATAGACATCCGGATTCTCCCTGATCGGGAAAAGCGAAAAGTCTTCGCCCCATCCGGTTGTCAAATCGTTCCGCGCCGTTGCGAATTCCTATTGCGGCCGCCATCGTCTATAGTCGCCAAGGGGAAGCGGTAAACGGGGTTTGTCATGCGCGGCATTGAAGCGATTTTCGGGGGCGTGCTGGCGCTTGTCGTTCTGGCTGCTGCAATTTTCATGTTCTCTGGCGGCGGCTGGGGCGGCGGGACGAGGCCGCCGCCGAGCGGGCCCATCGTTACGAAACCCTCGCCGCCTGCCGATGCGTCAGGCCGCGACGTTCTTTGCCAATGCTACAATCAGGCGCGTGACCTCGCCGGCAGCAGCGTCGACGTGCTTTCCTCGCAATATCGCACCGGATTTGAATCCTGCCGTGCTGTCGCCGGCGTCAATGGCGGCGAAGCCTGGACGGCCGGATGGAATGCGACGCTTTCGGCGCGGCCGTTTCAGGCGTCTTGCGACGCCTGGCTGAGAAGCGAAGGGCTTTAGGCTCAGGTCGATTCCGATTTCAGCGGCCGCGCGAGCAGCGCGGCGATGATCTCATCGAGGCCGCGCGCGCCTGAAACGAGATCCGCGACGGCGGCGCAAATCGGCATGTCGACGCCCGCCGCTTTCGCCATCGCGACGACGGCGGGCGCTGTCGCGACGCCTTCGGTCACCGCGCGCCGTTCGCCGAGTATGTCGTCGATCTTGCGGCCGCGGCCAAGCTCAAGGCCGAGCGACATGTTGCGAGACTGGCGCGAGGTCGCGGTGAGAATGAGATCGCCGAGCCCGGAAAGCCCCGCCATCGTTTCCGCTTTTGCACCGCGCGCGACGCCGAGGCGCTGAAACTCCGCAAAGCCGCGCGCGATCAGGGCGGCGCGCGCGCTGTCGCCGAGACCGCGCCCCTCGACCGCCCCCGCAGCGATCGCCAGCACGTTCTTCACTGCGCCGCCAAGTTCGGCGCCGACGAGATCGTCGGAGAGGTAGGGCCGGAAATGCGGCGCGCCGAGCGTCGCAAGCCAGCGTGAGCCGATTTCGGCGTCGCTCGACGCGAGCGTCACGGCTGTCGGCAGACCGATCGCAACATCGCGTGCGAAACTCGGCCCCGACAGGACTGCGGGCCTTGCTTCCGGCCATACCGCATCAAGCACTTCGGTCAGCATCTTGCCGGTCGATCGCTCGATCCCCTTTGAACAGAGTGCGAGCGGGGCGTCGGCGGGCGCGACAGATTTAAGATCGGCGAGCATGGCGCGCGCGTGCTGCGCCGGCGCGACGAAGAGGTATGCCTCCCGCGCGCACACGTCGACGAGATTGGACGTCGCCTTCAGCGACGCCGGCAGACGGACCCCCGGCAGGAAGGGCGTGTTCTCGGAGCCGGCGTTGATCGCGTCGGCTGTCTCCGGCTCAAGCGCCCAGATCAGCGTGTCGGCGCCGTTCGCGGCGATCAAAGCTGCGAGAGCCGTGCCCCATGCGCCGCCGCCGATGATCGCTGCGGAGTGGAAAGGAAGCGCGCCGCGTGTCATGTTTGGGTTTGAGTATTGAACGCTTTAGAAAGCATTCAGTTCCGTGAGGCCGTCGGAGTTTAAACCCCGAGATTGAACCTATGCCATTGACCGGCGATGCGACCCCGCCTCTCGACGAAACGGCTCGCGCGATCCTTGACGCCGCCAGCCGTCGCTTTTTGCACTACGGCTACGGCAAGACGACCATGTCGGAGATCGCGGGCGACTGCAACATGTCAACGGGAAACCTCTACCGCTATTTCCCGTCGAAGCTCGATATCGCGGAAGCCTTTGTTCGCCGTTTGCGGGCGGAACAGATCCGCATGCTCCGCGAGGCTGTCGGCAAGTCCGGCCTTTCGACCCAGGACAAGCTGCGGACGTTCTTCAAACTGAAGCTGAAGCTCGTCTATGACCGGTTTCACGATCGCCCCAAGGCCTATGAACTGTCGCAGGAGATCCTGAAAGAGCGGCCGAGCTTCGCGGATGAGTGGGAGCGGGCGGAATCGCGGGTCCTCTGCGAAGTGCTCGAGGAGGGAGAAGGCGCGGGCGAGCTTGCGCTCTGCGACCGGAACCGGACGGCGCGGATCCTTCAGGACATCTTCTTCCGCTTTGCAAGTTCCTCCGTCTATTACGAGGGAGAATATGACGTGCTTGCAGGGGAACTCGACGATGTCATGGACCTCGTCTGGGACGCATTTGAGCACCGCAAAGAACTGTCGATTCGCTAACCTACTGTTTTAATTAAAAATTTAATAGAATAATCTGCTCACGCCGAGTTGATAGTGAAGAATGAATTTTTTCAGAATTATTCATTGACTTCTCGCAAGTGCAGCACTAGATACTCTCCAACGCTTCCGCGGGACGGCTGATTGGGCCGCCCCGTCAGACGAAGCGAGAAAGATAAAGAGAAACAGCCATGATTACGAACAACGCATCATCGTTTGGGGTCCGGTTCGCCCTCGCTCTCGCCCTGTCGGCTGCAATCGCCGGCGGCTACCTGACGGCGATCGGATATCTGAACCCGGGTTTCTTCGCCTAACCGGCTGAAGACCAGCGCGCCGCGGCGCTTCATCCGCGGCTGGAATTAGACATTCGATCGCCCGTCCTGTTCACGCCCCTTCGACCAGGACACCCCTCCCCCCCTCAGGGCGACGAAGCAAGAACGCGGAAGCCACCCCCTCCCGGCTTCCGCGTTTTTTTTGCGTCTGGAATCTGGCTTGTGTCTCGCGAAATCCGGTCCCTTTTGCTGCGCCTATGCTGCATCTATGCTGCGCAGCATTTTGTGCAACAAGCGGGCAGCATAACCGCGGCAAGCGATTGAAATTATGTCGTAAAACGGCCTGGGCCTTAAGCCTTCGGCCCTTTCTTGCCGCCGCCATGTTCCCGCCCGGCGATCGGTTCGGCGAGCGGCCAGCGCGCTCTCGGCGCGAAGGCGAGCCCCGCCTCGCCGGACGGGGCGAGACCTGCGCGCAGGCGTTCAATGCCCGCCCAGGCGATCATCGCGCCGTTATCGGTGCAGTAGTGGGGCGGCGGTATCACGAGTTCCCAGCCGCGACTTGCGGCGAGCGTTTGAAGGCGCCGCCTGATCTCGCTGTTTGCGGCGACGCCGCCGGCGACCACCAGCGTCGCTGCGCCATGCGTCGATTCCATCAGATCCATGGCGTTGGCGGTGCGATCGGTCAGATGGCTGGCGATCGCCGCCTGAAATGATGCGGCGAGATCGGCGATATCCTGCGGGTCCGGCGCGGCGATCGCTTCAGCCTCAAGCCGCAGCGCAGTCTTCAGGCCCGAGAGAGAAAAATCGCAGCCTG
>JAGRED010000070.1 GCA_020446725.1 Parvularculaceae bacterium
AGTCGAGCGGCGTATAGAATTTCATCGCGGCGCTCACGTCTTCGCCCGCCCCGCCGAATCAAACGCATCGACAATCTTTTCAGGCGTCGCTCGCGCCATCAAATCGCCGTCGATCATCGCGGCGGGACCGGAGGAGCAAAGGCCGAGGCAGTAAACATGTTCAAGGGTGAGATCGCCGGACGCGCTCGTCGCGCCGGGTTCGATCGCAAGGCGCCGGCAAACCTCGCGCTCAAGTTGGCGCCCGCCCTGCGCCTGACAGGCTTCCGCCGCGCAAAGGCGAATGACCGCCTTTCCTTTCGGCGCACGTACAAAGTCGGAATAAAAGCTGATGACGCCTTTGACTTCAGCGCGTGTCAGATTGAACGCGGCGGCGGCGACGCTTTCCGTTTCCGGCGGAAGGTATCCGATCCGCGCCTGTACGGCGCGCAAGGCGGTGATCAGTCCGCCGGTTCGACCGACATGCGGCCTAACGCTTTCTTCAATGGAACCGCGAAGGTCAGTCGATCCGCCCATGCCGGGAGTATCGAAGCGTCGCGCCATTCGCGTCAAGCGCCGCGATACCCTGCAAAAGGCGGGTTAAACCCGTTCAGCCCGCCATTCTCGGACGGTGGGTCGAGAGATATTCGCGCGCCAGGCGCTGCGCCTCGGCGACTTCCTCAACCGTCATTTCCTGCGCGAGTTCGGCGCGATAGGTGCGCGCTTCGATGTTGCCCATCATCGCGGCAAGATTGAACCATTTATGAGCGTTGATGAGATCAAGCGCCGCTTCATCGCCGCCGACCGACGCTTCCAAACCCAGACGATACATATCCTCGCTGCTGAGGATCGCCGTCGCCGACATGAGCGCGTCGGCCTGCAAGCTGATAGACATTGCCTTCACCCCTTCAGTTCTTCCGTCCCCGAAGTCCCGCCCCCGGGTTAACCATGAAGATTTTGAGAGGCCGAAGCCTAAATTTGCGTGAACGATTCCTTTCGCAACCCTTACCGCATCGCTAACAATTGGTAAAAACAGACAGCGTCGATGCGGCGCTGTTTCATCAGTATAGAGATTTAATCATCGCGGGATATCGCGCGGAAACAAGCGATTTTCAAACGGCAAACGCCGCGCACGCGATGGCGGCTCGGCGTTTGGCCGTTCGGCGATGAGACGCGTCTATTCGGTCTCGGTTTCTTCTTCCGCCGGCTCTTTTGTCGCCAGCCTCTCGAAGGAACCGACGCCGCATGACCCGGTCAGGAAGCCGCCGGAATTGTCGACGACCTTCAGGATGTCGTTCCGGCAGAGCTGCCCGATCGACGTCGCATACTCAAAGCGCGTCGAATTTCTCGTCGCGCCGTTGCATCGCCCGCTCAGTTCATTGACGTAATAATCATTGACGCCGGACTTGATCAGCAGCGTTTCCTCGTCGATCGCGACGATCGACGACACCTGCCGCAGATTGAGGCAGTTGACGACTTCGCCGGTGCGCTCATGCGCATCGAGGATCGCGGCGGCGCGCTCGTTGACGGGCTCGGCATAAGTCGTCGCGCAGCCCGCCGCCCAGACAAGGCCGCCAAGCAGCATTTTTTTCATCATGGCTATTCTCCGCATCGGCTCCGCACCCGGCCGCATTATACCCCGCCTTACGGGCGAAAGCGATCACGGCTGAGTGAGATTTGAACAGTTGCGGCTTATTCGACGCCGAGCTTCTTCTTCAGGATTTCGTTGACCGCCTGCGGGTTCGCCTTGCCGCCGGTGGATTTCATCACCTGGCCGACGAACCACCCGAAGGTCTTGGGCTTTTCCTTCACCTGCGCGACCTGATCGGGATTGGCGGCGATGATCGCGTCAATCGCCGCCTCGATGGCGCCGGTATCGGTCACCTGCTTCAGGCCGCGCTCCTCGACGATTCTTTCAGGGTCGCCGCCGGTTTCGAACATGATGGCGAACACGTCTTTCGCGATCCGGCCCGAAATCGTGTCGTCCGCGATGAGATCGATCAGCTTGCCGAGCTGCGCGGCGGAAATCGGCGATTCGGCGATTTCCTTCCCGCTTTTGTTGAGCGCGCCGAAGAGTTCCGTCGTCACCCAGTTGGCGGCGAGCTTGCCGTCCCGTCCGCCGGCGACAGTCTCGAAATAATCAGCCTTGGCGCGGTCCTGCGACAGGACCGCGGCGTCGTAAAGCGACAGCCCGTAATCACGCATGAAGCGATGCTTCTTCGCATCGGGAAGTTCGGGAAGACCCGCCTTGATGCTCTCGACCCAGTCGGGATCAAGCTCAAGCGGCAACAGGTCAGGATCCGGGAAATAGCGGTAATCATGCGCATCCTCTTTCGAGCGCATGGTCCGCGTCTCCCCCGTCGCGACGTTGAAGAGACGCGTTTCCTGATCGATCTTGCCGCCGCGTTCGAGAACCTCGATCTGACGGCGCGCTTCATATTCGACCGCCTGCTTCACATAGCGGATCGAATTTATGTTCTTTGTTTCCGTGCGCGTGCCTAACGGTTCGCCCGGACGGCGCACGGAGACGTTCACGTCGGCGCGCATGGAGCCTTCCTCCATATTGCCGTCGCAGGTGCCGAGATAACGCAGGATCGTCCGCAGCTTCGAAAAATACGCCGCCGCTTCGTCAGCCGAACGCATGTCGGGGCGCGAAACAATCTCCATCAGCGCGACGCCGGAGCGATTGAGATCGACATAGGATTCTTTCGGCGACAGGTCGTGGATGGACTTGCCCGCATCCTGTTCGAGGTGAAGCCGCTCGACGCCGACCCTGATTTCCTCGCCGTCGACCTCAACCTCAACCTCGCCCTCGCCGACGATCGGGTCTTTATACTGGGAAATCTGATAGCCCTGCGGCAGGTCGGGATAGAAATAGTTCTTCCGGTCGAAACGCGACCAGCAATTGATCTTGGCGTTAAGCCCGAGCCCGGTCTTCACCGCCTGCTCGACGCAGAATTTGTTGATGACAGGCAGCATGCCCGGCATCGCCGCATCGACGAGCGAGACATTCTCGTTCGGCCCGGCGCCGTACTCGGCCGACGCGCCCGAAAAGAGCTTCGACTTCGAAGCCACCTGGGCGTGGACCTCAAGGCCGATCACGACCTCCCAGTCGCCGGTTTCGCCCTTCAGCAATTTACGCGGTTCGCTCATTCGGTCTCACTCCGCCCACATCCGCTTCAGGCATGTGTGGACATGCTGGAGCCTGATGCGATTTTCCCATTCCATTGTCTCGCCTTCAAGCGCGTAGACTTCATTGAGGTCGTAAAGAAGGCCGCGCCGCACGGGATCGCGCACCTCGCTTTCTATAAAAGTGATGGCGACGAGGCGCTCGCCCTGTTCAAGCGGCAGCACCTCGTGGATCGTCGATGACGGATAGATGACCGCCGAGCCGGGCTTGCCCTTGATGCGGATCGGTTGCGATCCGAGATGGATCGTCAATTCGCCGCCGAGACTATTAGTCGGATCGCCGAGAAACACTGTGCTCGAAACATCGAAACGCTGGCGGCGCCCATTGATGACTTCATAGGCGCTGTCGCTATGGCGACCGTAGCTCATCCCCTGCTGGTATTTGCAGATCATCGGCGGCGCCATGACTTTCGGCAGGGCGAACAGGCGGAATTGCTCGTTCCGCATGTAGGCGTTCATGAGCAGCGCCGAACTTTCCTGATAGGCCGGCGAGTTGATATCGATCTGAAAATTGTTCTTGGTGATATTGTGCGGGTTCGACACCCGCCCGGCGACGAACGGCGCGGCGGCGGCGATGGCCCGCAGCTTCTCGACTTCATCGCGGGTCAGCAGCTCATCGATCTCAAGAAACATGGCGGCTCTCCGGTAAGCTCTGCGGTCGGCTCTGGGGTCTTTTAGCGGGCCCTTCCGCCCGCGCAATGACGCCTTTGACCGCATCGAAAACGAGGCGGGGAAACTGCATCTCAAGAAAATGCGTTCCGCCGCGGATATGGCGGAATTCGACATCGGCGTCCGCGCCGAAATAGCCCCTCAACGCGCGGGCGTCGTTCATGCCAACGAGATGATCGACATCGCCATGCAGGATCGTGACCGGGGCCGTCACCTCCTTGAGCCGGCCGAACAGGGGGCCAATCTGCTCGCGTCGTCCGGCGACTTCGGCGCGCGCATGATGCAGCGTTCTCGGCAGAAGCGAACGCACGACCGGCGCGCCGCCAAGATCGACGAAAGGCTGCACCCAGGGGCGCGGCTCGGTGATGAGCGCGGCGACGGTGACGGCGCCCTTCACCATTGCGGGGTGATCGACGAGCGTCTTCAGCGCCAGTTCGCCGCCATAGGAAACGCCGAGCGCGACGACTTTCTTGTCGCCGTCGAGAAACGGTTTCGCCGCCGCGACCTGATCATTGAAATCGAGATAGGCGCGGCGATGGCCGCGTCCGTAACCCGGCCGCGCCAGCAACACGACCTCAAGATCGTCGGGCGCAATCCGGAGCATTCGTTCGAAAAGATATTTCCGCGCCGGCGTTCCCGGAAACATGACGACGCGCCAATCCGAGTCTCGCTCGGCGATCCACGCCTGATTTTTGATCGGCGTTGATAGCGGCGCGTCGTAGGTGAGTTCCCGATAGCGCGCAGGCATGATTACGCCCACCAATTCTCCGGCCGCGCCTTGAAATTCGCAGCCTGTTCAAGCGCAAACATGCCCTTGAACATCGTTTCCTCGTCAAAGGGTTTCGCGATCAGTTGAAGACCGAGCGGAAGGCCCTTGGCGTCGAGCCCGGCCGGAACGGAGGCGCCTGGAAGCCCCGCGAGGTTCGCTGTCACCGTGAAGACGTCATTCAGATACATCTGCACGGGATCGTTTGACTTTTCACCGAGAGCAAACGCCGCCGACGGCGCAGACGGCGTCAGGATCAGATCGCATTTGCCGAAGGCGTCGCTGAATTCGTCGAAGATCCGTTTACGGACTTTCTGCGCACGCAGGTAATAAGCGTCGTAATAGCCCGCCGACAGAACATAGGTGCCGATCATGATCCGGCGCTGGACTTCCTTGCCGAAACCTTCCGCGCGGGAATTGGCGTACATCGACTGCACATCGGTGAATTCTTTGGCGCGATGGCCGTAGCGAACGCCGTCATAGCGCGCGAGGTTCGATGAGGCTTCCGCCGGCGCGACAATGTAATAGACCGGCAGCGCGTATTTGGTGAGCGGCAGAGATATGTCGACGATCTCGCAGCCGGCGTCTTTCATCCACTTGATGCCGTCCGCCCAGAGTTTCTCGATTTCCGCCGGCATCCCGTCGAGCCGATATTCTTTCGGCACGCCGATACGAAGGCCTTTGACGGATTGACCGAGCGCCGCCTCGTAATCGGGCGTCGGGCGATCGACCGAGGTTGAATCTTTCGGGTCATGTCCCGCCATCGAGCGCAGCATGATCGCGGAATCGCGCACGTCGCGCGCGATCGGCCCGGCCTGGTCAAGCGAGGATGCGAAGGCGACGATCCCCCAGCGGGAACAGCGTCCATAGGTCGGCTTCACGCCGACGGTCGCCGTCAACGAGGCCGGCTGGCGGATCGAGCCGCCGGTGTCGGTCGCCGTCGCCGCCGCGCAAAGATGCGCTGCAACCGACGCGGAAGAGCCGCCGGACGATCCGCCCGGCGTCAGCTTGGCGTTGCCGCCCTTGACGCGCCACGGATTGATGACCGGCCCGAAATAGCTCGTCTCATTGGAGGAGCCCATGGCGAACTCGTCCATGTTGAGCTTGCCGAGCATCACCGCGCCGTCGCGCCACAGATTGGCGCTGACGGTCGATTCATAGGTCGGGACGAACCCTTCGAGAATGTGCGAGCCCGCAGTCGTCTGGACGCCTTCCGTGCAGAAGAGGTCCTTGATGCCGAGCGGAACGCCTTCAATGGCGCCGCCGTCGCCCTTTTGAAGTTTCGCGTCGGAGGCTTTCGCCATCTCGCGCGCCTTGTCGGCGGTGACGGTGACGAAGGCGTTCAGATCTGTCGCCTTCTCGATATTGGCGAGATAGGCGTCCGTCGCTTCAAGCGAGGAGACTTTCTTCGCCTTCAGCGCATCGCGCAATTCAGCGAGGGTGAGATCGGTGATATCGGTCATCGCCTACTCCACCACTTTCGGCACGACGAAGAAGCTGTCTTCCGTCCGCGGCGCATTGGCGACGACCTTGTCCGGCTGTCCGCCGCCGGTCGGACCGGACTGCACAACGTCCTCGCGCATCGGCAGCTTCATATCGACCGTCGACGTCATCGGATCGACGCCGTCGACATCGACCTCGTTCAACTGCTCGATCCATTTGAGAATGCCGTTGAGCTCGTTCGTCATCGGCTCCAGCCGATCTTCCGGAACGGCGAGGCGGGCGAGCTTGGCGACCTTGCGGACGGTTTCCTTATCGACGGACATGCGCGTGCTTTTTTTGCGGTTGCGAGACGCGGCAAGCCCTATCAACGCCCCTCGCCCACTTCAAGGTCCGTCGCTCCGCCGGCGGCGCGTGCCGGCGCGTCGGGGAGACGGCGGCGCGCGCGCTGACGAGGTATAGGGGAAAGAACCGGCCGAATTTGGCGCCGAGCGCTTCCCAGCCAAAGGCGGCGGCGCCATACCCTGCGGAAATGGCGGATGAGTTTGAACAGGCGGCGGCGGCCTTCGGCGCAAGGGGGGCGCTGCTCGGCCTCGATCTCGGCGAGAAAACCATCGGCGTCGCCTCATGCGACGCCGACCGGCGCGTGGCGACGCCGGTCCTGACGATCCGACGGACGCGCTTCACGGCGGAAGCCGAAGAGCTCGCCAAGCTCGCCGCGGATCGAAAGGCGGTCGGCTTCGTGCTCGGCCTGCCGCGCAATATGGACGGAACGGAAGGGCCGCGCGCGCAATCGACGCGCGCCTTCGCCCGCAATCTCGCCCGCACGATCACGCTTCCCGTCGCCCTCTGGGATGAGCGCCTGTCGACCGCCGCGATGGAGCGAAGCCTGATCGCCATCGATACGAGCCGCGCCAAACGGGCATCCAAAATCGACGAATCAGCGGCGACATTCATCCTGCAAGGGGCGATTGACCGCCTCACCCGATCAAAACCGCCTGAACAGGAATGAAACGATGACCGCGACGAAACTGAAGAACCTGATGTCGGTCCTGCTCATCGCAACCGGCGTCCTCCATCTCGCCGTCGCCGTGATCGGCGCGCCGGCGGACATTCGCGTTCCTCTCGCCGTCTTCGGCGCGATTTACGCAGCACTCGGCGTCTGGGTGCGGTCAGGCGGCAAGCCGGCCGTCCTCACAGCCCTGGCGGCGACGTTGACCGGCATCCTGCTCGGCGGATCGAACTACCTCCAGAACGGCGGCCCGGCGACGCTTCCCATCATGTTTCTGATCGACGTAGCGATCCTCGCCGCCGGCGCAATGGCGCTCACGAAGAGCGATAAATCCGCCTGAAGCCCCGCCGCGCGGATTGCCCCCGCCCGCGGCAGACGAGTAGAACGCGGCCTCATGGAATTCATCAACCGACCCTTCGCCCCGACAGGCGGCTTCGCCGCGACCAACCTCATCAACATTGACGATTTTCCGGACGCCGAAACGGATTACGTCCTCGAACTCGCCGAATATTACGCGCGCTTCCTGAAGGCCGGGCAGCGCCCGCCCGCCCGGTTGGCGGGAAAAACGCAGATCAACCTCTTCTTTGAAGATTCAACGCGCACCAATCTGAGTTTTGAACTCGCCGGACGCCGCCTCGGCGCCGACGTTCTCAACGTGCCGGTGGCGACCTCGTCGGTGAACAAGGGTGAATCGCTCATCGACACCGCGCAGACGCTGACCGCGATGGGCGCCCACGCGCTGATCGTCAGGCACAAGGAGCCGCGCGTCCACGACGAGCTTGCAAGGCGAATTTACTGCCCGGTCATCAACGCGGGCGACGGCGTCCGCGAACACCCGACACAGGCGCTGCTCGACGCCGCGACGATCCGGTCGGTCTACGGAACGCTCAAGGGGCTCACGATTGCGATCTGCGGCGACATCAAACACAGCCGCGTCGCAGCCTCCGGCGCCGCGCTCTTTTCTCGCCTCGGCGCGGAAGTGCGCTTTGTCGGCCCGGCGCATCTCATGCCGACGCCGCATCAGTTCACGAATGTCAGCCGCCACGACGTCCTGAGCGACGGGATCGCCGGCGCCGACATCGTCATGGCGCTCAGAATGCAGTTCGAGCGCATGGAAGAAGGCGGAAGGGACGCGGCGAAGGGCTATTTTGAAGCCTTCGGCCTCACTCATGAATCGATCAGGCACGCGAAACCGACCGCGAAGGTCATGCATCCCGGCCCGATGAATCGCGGCGTTGAAATCGAAGGCGCGCTGGCGGACGATCAGGAACGCTCGCTGGTTCTCCGGCAGGTTTTCTACGGCGTCGCGACGCGCATGGCGGTTCTCGACGCGCTCATCACGAAAGGGTCGGCGTTTTGACGATCATCCTCGCCGCGGTTCTCGGATATCTCCTCGGCTCGGTTCCCTTCGGCCTCGTGATCACCAGCGCTGCGGGGCTCGGCGACATCCGCGCGATCGGTTCCGGCAATATCGGCGCAACCAACGTCCTGCGCACCGGGCGCAAGGATCTCGCGCTCGCGACGCTGTTGCTGGACGGCGGAAAAGGCGCGATCGCGATCCTCATCGCCTATGCGGTCGGCTGGCGGCCGGAAGTCGCCGCTGCGGCTGCGTTTCTCGGCCATTGCTTTCCGGTCTGGCTGAAATTCAAGGGCGGCAAGGGCGTCGCGACCTTTCTCGGCTCACTGCTCGCCCTGAAATTCGCGGCCGGTTTTCTCGCCTGCATGGTCTGGCTGATCATGGCCGCCCTCTTCCGCTTTTCATCGCTCGCCGCGATCGGCGCCGCTTTCGCCGCGCCGCTCATTCTCTTTTCCATGAACAAGCCGACTTTCGCGATCGCCGCCGCTTTCATGACCGGGCTCATCCTGATCCGTCACCATTCGAATATCGCGCGGCTTATCGCCGGAACGGAACCGAAGATCGGCGCGAAGAAAAAAGACGAGGCTGGCGCGGGATAGGCCGCGCAAGACGGGGGAGACATTGCCGAACCTTACTGACGATCAACGCCTCGACTGGCTGCAACTGATCCGTACGGAAAATATCGGGCCTGTCACTTTTGCGCGGCTGATGTCGCGCTTCGGTTCCGCGCGCGCCGTCATTGACGCCTTGCCGCAGCTCGCGGCGAAAGCCGGACGCAAGCTGCCTTTAAAAGCCGCGCCCCGGGACGCGGCGAAATCCGAAATTGACCGCGCCGCGGCGATCGGCGCGCGCCTCATCGCAAGCTGCGAAGCGGATTACCCAAGGCCGCTCGCCGAAATTCCGGACGCGCCGCCGCTGATTTACCTGCGCGGCTATGCAAGCGTTTTCAGCAAGCCGGCAGTCGCGATCATCGGCGCGCGAAACGCCTCCGCCATCGGACGAAAAATGGCGCGCCTGCTGGCGGAAGGTCTCGGCGCGCACGGCATGTCCGTCGTTTCGGGCCTTGCGCGCGGCATTGACGGCGCTGCGCACGAAGCGTCGCTGAAAACCGGAACCATCGCCGTCGTCGCCGGCGGCGTCGATGTCGTCTATCCGCCGGAACACGCGGCGCTGACAGAGATGATCGCCGAACAAGGCGCCATCATTTCAGAACAGCCGCCGGGCGCTGAACCGACTGCGCGCGATTTCCCGCGCCGCAACCGGATCATTTCCGGCGTATCGCGCGGCGTCGTCGTCGTTGAGGCCGCCGCGAAATCGGGAACGCTGATCACGGCGCGCTTTGCGCTTGAACAGGGGCGTGACGTTTTTGCCGTGCCGGGTTCGCCGCTCGATCCCCGCTGTCAGGGCGCAAACCGGCTCATCCATGACGGCGCAACGCTCGTTCAGTCAGCCGACGACATCATCGAGGCGCTCGCCGGCCAGTTGAGAGGCGCGCAGGAGCCGCCGCGCGATTTCTCCGCCTTCGCTGACGAGACGCGGGACGAGCGCTTCAGCGCGGAAGCGACGGCGCGCGTGCGCATAGCGGTGCGCGAATTGTTGAGCTTCACGCCAACGCATCGCGACGAGTTGCTGCGGGAGATCGACGCGCCCGGCGCGCTCGTCATCGACGCCCTGATCGATCTCGTTCTCGCGGGCGAAGCGGAAGAGCATTCCGGCGGCCGCTTCAGCCTCAGGGCCTGACGCCGACCCCGGCCATGATTTCCTGGGCTTCCTCGCGGCACGCCGCGAGAAGATATTCGAGCTTCACAAGGCCGTGCGTTGCGGCGAGCTTTTCTAGCTGCCGAACGAGATCGCCGATATATTCGGCCGTCTCCTGCTCATCGGCCAGACCGGCGCCCTTCCGGCGCGCGCCTGTCTTTGCCCCTGCATGCTCCGCCAGTGATTTGCTCATTCGTCGCTCACTCGCCGTTTCGACGGCCCATCATAACAACCAATAATATTAATTAAAAGGATAATTATACTTATAGTTGCATCAGAGATTGGGCAGCGGTTGACACGGACGCCGACGCCGACGCAGTTTCCCGCGCCATTCAGACCGGCGGATCGGCCGCCGCCCCGCCTTCGGAGACAGCCCGACGCATGCAGGTCGTCATCGTTGAATCGCCCTCGAAGGCAAAAACCATCAATAAGTACCTTGGGTCCGGCTTTAAGGTCCTCGCCTCCTTCGGGCACATCCGCGACCTTCCCTCAAAAGACGGGTCGGTCGACCCGAACGCCGATTTTTCAATGATTTGGGAGCTCGACGCCGCTTCGAAGAAGCGCGTCGCCGAAATCGCCCAGGCGGTGAAAGAATCGGATCGGCTGGTGCTCGCAACCGACCCCGATCGTGAGGGCGAAGCGATTTCCTGGCACCTTCTCGAAGTGCTCGCCCAGAAAAAGGCGCTCCGCAAAGACCTGAAAGTCGACCGCGTCGCGTTCAACGCGATCACCAAAGCGGCGGTCACCGAAGCGATGGCGCACCCGAGAAGCGTCGATCAGGCGCTTGTCGACGCCTATCTCGCCCGCCGCGCGCTTGATTATCTCGTCGGCTTCACGCTCTCGCCGGTCCTCTGGCGCAAATTGCCGGGCGCGCGATCGGCCGGACGGGTTCAGTCGGTCGCCTTGAGACTGATTTGCGAGCGCGAACTCGAAATCGAAAAATTCGTCGCGGAGGAATACTGGACCGTCGCCGCGCAGGCGTCATCCGAAGGCTCGCCCCCGTTCGAAGCGCGCCTCACCGTTCTCAATAGCGAGAAGCTCAAGAAATTTTCGCTGCCGAACGAAGCGTCCGCGCGCGCCGCGCGCGCCGCCGTCGAAACGTCCGACTTCGTCATCGACGCGATTGAAGCGAAACCGGCCAAGCGCAATCCGCCGCCGCCTTTCACCACCTCGACATTGCAGCAGGAAGCCGCCCGCAAACTCGGCTTCAACGCCCAGCGCACGATGCGCATCGCGCAGCAGCTTTATGAAGGCGTCGATATCGGCGGCGAGACGACAGGTCTCATCACCTATATGCGAACCGACGGCGTCGACATGGCCGGCGAGGCGATCGCCGATGCGCGCCGGACGATCGACAAGGAATTCGGCGACAGATATCGCCCCGACGCGCCGCGCGTTTACAAGACGAAAGCGAAGAACGCGCAGGAAGCGCACGAATGTATTCGCCCGACCGCCTTTTCGCGCCTTCCCGGCAAGATTCGCGGTCTCGATGCCGACCAGCACCGGCTTTACGAACTCATCTGGAAACGTGCGACGGCGAGCCAGATGCAGTCGGCCGAACTTGAGAACACCTCGATCGACCTTTTGTCGACGGACAAGAAAACCGGCCTTCGCGCGACCGGCTCCGTCATCCTGTTCGACGGCTTCCTGAAACTCTACGAGGAAGGGCGCGACGACGCCGAAGGCGAAGAAGGCGCCGGCGTTCTTCCCAAGGTCAGACAAGGCGCCGGCGCATCGCTGTCGGATGTCAAAGCCGATCAGCATTTCACGCAACCGCCGCCGCGCTTTTCGGAAGCCTCGCTCGTCAAGCGGCTTGAAGAACTCGGCATCGGCCGCCCGTCGACTTACGCCTCGATCCTCACCACCTTGCGCGACCGCGGCTATGTGACGATGGACAAGAACCGGTTCATTCCGGATTCAAAAGGCCGCGTCGTCACGGCGTTTCTTGAAAATTTCTTCAAGCGCTATGTCGAGTATGATTTCACGGCGGACCTTGAAGAAACGCTCGATGAAATTTCAAACGGCGACGTCGACTGGAAATCGTTCCTGCGCGAATTCTGGCGCGACTTTTCGTTCAATGTCGAAAGCGTCGGCGAGCTTCGCATCAGCGACGTTCTGGATGAACTCACCAACGCGCTCGCGCCGCATATTTTCCCGAAGAAAGAAGACGGGTCCGATCCTCGCGCCTGCCCCGTCTGTTCGGCCGGCCGCCTTTCGCTGAAGACAGGAAAATTCGGCGCCTTTATCGGCTGTTCGAACTATCCGGACTGCAATTACACGCGCCAGCTTTCCGCCTCAGAGGACGGCGCGGAAGCAACGGACAAGACGCTCGGGATCGATCCCCAGTCCGAGCTTGAAGTCTTCCTGCGCATCGGGCGGTTCGGCCCCTATATCCAGCTCGGCGAACAGGACAAGGAATCCAAGGAAAAGCCGAAACGCGCCGGCATTCCGAAAACCTGGAAGGTCGAGGACATCACGCTTGAAAAAGCGCTGCAGCTTCTGGCGCTGCCGCGCCAGATCGGTCCCCATCCTGAAGACGGCGAGATGATCGAAGCCGGCCTCGGACGTTTCGGTCCGTTCGTGAAGCACGGAAAAACCTACGCCAACCTTCCCTCGATCGAGGATGTGTTCGAGGTCGGCCTCAATCGCGCCGTGACGCTGATCGCCGAGAAACGCGCCAATCCGCGCGCCGGACGGAACGCCGCCGCCAAACCCTTGAAGGAACTCGGCGCGCACCCCGCGAATGGCGAGCCGGTCAATGTCATGGACGGCCGCTACGGTCCGTATGTGAAATGCGGCAAGATCAATGCGACCCTGCCGAAGGGCCTCGACCCGCAATCGGTCACGCTCGAACGCGCCGTCGAACTGATCGCCGAGCGCGAGAAAAAAGCGCCGGCGAAAAAGAAAACCGCGAAGAAGGCCGCGCCGAAGAAAAAGGCGGCCGCTGAAAAACCTGCGAAAAAAGCGCCGGCGAAAAAGAAAGCGGCAGCCAAGAAGGCCAAATCCGCGTGACGCCGATTTTGGCGGCGCGATTTAACTTTCTGCGAATGTCCTCGCGTCTAGACTGACGGCCAGAGGTTTCGCCATGTCTGAATTCCGGACCGCTGCACGGATTGCGCCGCTCGTCGCGGCGATGATCGTCGCCGGCTGCGCGACGGCGCCGTCGCGCCATGGCGGCGCGCCCTATTCCGCTTCCGCCCTCAAACTCTGCCCGGGCGTGATGATTTCCAACGCGCCGGCGGCGACAGGGACGCGCGAGATCCTTTCCTACACGCCGTTCGCTGTCGTGCGCGGCGTGCGCCTCGCGCGGGCGCCGGTCGAGGCCTGCGTTTCATCCGCCTACGGCCCGCGCGCCGGCGGCGCAGGTTCATTTCACGAAGGCCTCGATCTTTACACCGGCGATCCGTCCACGGTGTACGCCGGCGCGGGCGGACGCATCAAACAGGCCGGCACGCAACGCGGTTACGGCCTGACGATCGAGATCGATCATGGCGCTGGCGTGACGACGCGCTATGCGCATCTGTCGAGCCTTGCGCCGCAGATGCGCGCCGGCGCTGCGGTCAGCGGCGGCCAGCCGATTGGACGAACCGGACGCAGCGGCAACGCCACCGCCGTCCATCTACATTATGAAATCCTGATCGACGGCCGACCGAAAGACCCGCTCAAGGTCAGCGGTTAGCCATTTCGTCCATTTATGCTAGAGCGATCCCGTCATTCACGAGATTGCATCAATTGACTTCAAGGAAACGTCCTGGCGGTCTGCCGACCAGGGAAGAAATCGCCAAATTCATCCGCGAAACGCCCGGCGAGGTTTCCCGCCGCGAAATCGCCCGCGCCTTCAACGTCAAGGGCGATGATCGCGCGCTGTTGCGCACGCTTCTGAAGGAAATGCAGGCCGAAGGCGATCTCAACCGTCGCGGCCCGAAAAAATTCCGCATCGCCGGCGCGCTTCCGGAAGTCATCGCGATCGACGTCATGTCGGTCGATGACGACGGCGATCTCAGTTGTCTGCCCGCAGCATGGGAAGGCGACACCGAACCGCCGATGATCAAGGTCCCCTTCCGGGATGCTGAGCGTCAAAAACCGGCGCCCGGCGTCGGCGACCGGCTTCTTGCGCGCCTAAAACCTGCGGGAGACGACGGATACGAAGCGAAAATCATCAAATCGATCGGCCGCGGCGCGCATCGCTTCCTCGCCGTGTTCCGGAAAACGAAATTCGGCGGCGTCGCCGAACCTGTCGAGCGCCGCGCAAAGAATACCTTCTCAATCGATCGCGCCGAAGCGAAGGACGCCGAAGATGGCGATCTCGTCTGGGTTGAAGCCGCGCCGCGACGCGGCGGCGGCATGGGGCGCGCGCGCGTTCGAAGCATCGCCGGCCATGTCGATGATCCGCACGCCTTCACGCTGATCGCGCTCGCCGCCCATGGCGCGCCGGTCGACCTGCCCGCCGCGGTTATTGCGGAAGCCGAGAAGGCGCGCGCGCCGGGTTTGGATAACCGCACCGATCTGCGCGACATTCCGCTGATCACGATCGATCCGGACGATGCGAAAGACCATGACGACGCGGTCTTCGCCGCCCCAGACGAACACCCCAAAAATCCCGGGGGCTGGCGCATTCTCGTTGCGATCGCCGATGTCAGCTGGTTCGTCCGGCCCGGAACCGCGCTGGACGAGGAAGCAGTGCGGCGCGGCAATTCAATCTATCTGCCCGATCGGGTCGTGCCGATGCTTCCCGAAAGGCTGTCGAACGATCTTTGCTCGCTGCGGGAAAATGTCGATCGGCCCTGCATCGCGGTTGAAATGTTCATCGACGCGGAAGGTCGCAAGAAGAACCACCGGTTCATGCGCGCCATGATGCGGTCCGCCGCCAAGCTATCTTATTCCGAAGCGCAGCAGATCATCGGCGGGAGCGGATCGCAGACCATCGCCGCTGAAACCGTCAAGCATCTCTACGCCGCCTTCCAGGCGCGCTGGAAAGAACGATCGAAGCGCGCGCCGCTCGATCTCGATCTGCCCGAGCGAAAGATCATCCTGAAACCGGACGGAACCGTCGACCGGATCTTGAAGCGCGAACGGTATGACGCGCACAGGCTCATTGAAGAATTCATGATCCTCGCGAATGTCGCCGCCGCCGAAACGCTCGAACAAAAACGCATGGTTCAGATCTATCGCGTTCACGACACGCCGGACCCGGAAAAGGTGAACGCGATCCGCGATTATCTCGACGATCTCGGCTACAGCCTCGATAAAAGCGGCGTCAGGCCGTCGCAATTCAACCAGATTTTGAAGATCGCCGGCGAACGCGGACAACAGGAGATGATTTCGGACGTCGTCCTGCGGTCGCAGCGCCAGGCGGTCTACTCAACCGAAAATCTCGGCCATTTCGGGCTCAATCTTCCGCGCTATTCGCACTTCACTTCGCCGATCCGGCGCTACGCCGATCTCACGATCCACCGCGCGCTCGTCACCGCCTGCAATCTTGGCGACGGCGGACAAACGGATAAGGAAGCGCAGCGTCTGCCGAAAACAGCGGAAGCAATCTCGGATATCGAAAGGCGCGCGGTCGCCATCGAACGCGAAGCGGCTGACCGATATCTCGCCGGCTATTTTGAAGATCGCATCGGCGAGGAATTCGACGGACGCATTCGCGGCGTCACCCGTTTCGGCCTCTTCGTCATGCTGGATGAGACGGGCGCCGATGGTTTTGTTCCCGCACGGCATCTCGGCGCGGAACGCTTCGATTTCTACGAGGAAAAGCACGCCCTCATCGCGGCCCAATCGGGCGGCGCCTATCGGCTCGGCCAGGCAGTCCGCGTCAAGATCCTCGAAGCGGCGCCGTTGCGCGGCGGCCTTACATTCGAGATGATGTCTGATCCGATCGCCGATCCGGATTTCAAACCGTCAAGCCGGCGAAAGCCTTCCCGCGATGCGCGGCCGAAAGGCAAAGGCGGCCGCGGCCCCGGCGGCAAGGCGCCGCGAAAGGGCGGCAAATACAAGAAGCGTCGATGACGAAAAATCTCTGCACCGTTCGCGATTTCTTCAGATACGCCGTGACGGCGTTCGCAAAAGCCGAACTTCATTTCGGTCACGGCGCGACGAATGAAATCGACGAAGCCGCCTTTGTCGTGCTGGAAGCGCTGTCGTTGCCGATTGACGACATCAACCCCTGGCTCGATGCGCGGCTGACGGAAGACGAACGCCAAACGGTCCTGACCCTTATTGATGCGCGCGTCAAAACCCGCAAGCCGGCCGCCTATCTGTTGAACAGGGCCTATATTCAGGGCGTTCCTTTTTATGTCGATGAGCGAACGATCGTGCCGCGATCCTTCATCGGTGAAATCATCGCCGGCGACCCCGCTTTCCTGCCGCAAGCCGGCGACGTCGCTTCCGTTCTCGATCTTTGCACGGGCTCGGGATGCCTTGCCGTTCTGGCGGCGTTCGCCTTTCCGAACGCTGCAATAGCGGCGGCGGACATTTCTGACACGGCGCTCGCCGTCGCCGGACGCAACGTCGCCGATCATGGCCTTTCAGATCGCATCGAGCTTTTTCATGGCGACCTATTTGCGCCGCTCGCGGGCAAGAAATTCGATCTCATCATTTCGAACCCCCCCTATGTCGACGCCGACGCGGTCGCGGCGTTCCCGCCCGAACATCGCGCCGAACCGCTCCTTGCACATGCAGGCGGCGCGGACGGTCTCGATCTCGTCCGGAAAATTCTCGCCGGCGCGCGCGACCATCTGAACGAGGGCGGCGGCCTCCTATGCGAGGTCGGACGCGGCCGGGATTTGCTGGAAGCCGATTTTCCCGACCTTCCGTTTTTTTGGATCGATACGGAAGAAAGCGAGGGCGAAGTGTTCTGGCTCGCCCGCGATGATATCGCGTGACGGCGACGATTATTCCGCCGCCGGCAAATGCGCGCAGGCCTCATTATCGACCTTCGCGCCGCTGAAGACGAAGCCTTCAACGCCCGGCACATAAAGCATGTTCGTCAGGCGGCCGGAAAGATTGACGTAAGAGCCGCCCGACGCGCGCATGCACACATGATGCAGCGGCATCACCTCGCCCAGTTTGGAGAGCGACTTGCCGCCGACCGCGCGAAACTGTTCAAGATCATCAGGATGGACGACTTCCTGCGTCGAAAGGCCGAGAATATTCTGGGGCGGCGCGCCGAAAGCGGATTCGGCGGCGGGGCTCGCGTAGGTCACGACGCCTTCCGGCGAAAAGATCAGCGTGACTTCGGACGATGATTCAACGATCGCGCGATAGCGCTGTTCCGCCTCATGCGCGGCGTCGACCTGTTTCGTCAGCGCGGTCAGCAAATGATCGTTGCGCGAACGCAGTCTGATCGACCGGACGATCATCTGTTGCGTCGTCCAGGCGAGATATGCTGTTGCCGCGCCGTAAAGCAGGATGACAGCGGCGATGAGCGGGCCGTCATGCTCGGCGAAAACCCCATAGGACACAGCGGCCGCGCCGAGCGCCGGCACGTTGAATGCGAGCACCGATCGCCACGATGCGGCGGCGGACGCAAGCGCCGCGGCCGTCATGCCTGCGATGATGAATGGAAGAAACGCGTTCGACATCATGCCGCTCATAGCGAAGATCGGCGCGAGCGATCCCCACAGGACGCCGTTCAACGCCATCGCGACGACATGAAACCTGGTGAAGCGCAGCAAGCCGCGGCCGGCCGCCTGCGTGCGTGAGAACCGGCGCCAGAGCAGCAATCTAAACAAGGCGAGCAGGATGACGGCGAACGCCCATGACCCGATCGCGACGGCGTCTATCCGGCCCCATGCGACCGCAAGCGTGATCAACGCGTTGCAGAGGCTGACCATCGCGGCGATCGGCGCGCCGCGCAGCAATAGCGCATAGCGCTCGATCTTGACGTTGATCCGATCCGCCGTCGTCAGGCCGTCATCGACCGTGCGTCTCGGCGGCTTGTTCGCCAGCGCGGATTTCAGACCCGCAACCATTCGCTCTCCCTGATTGATCCCGGGGTCGTCAATGAAACCACACAACGGACGGATGACAAAGAGCAACCGGCGGTTGAACGCTCGCCGCACATGGTTAACGGCGCCTGAACGCTACGCTGATTTCCTTTTATTTTCATGTGGATACGGAAAGCTGTTCGACCGTCATCAGAACGGCTAATGGGCGCCGCGACGCAAAATCATTCACGGTCCAGGCCGAGTCATGAAAGAAATTCCGATGGCGACACGCTGCGCGACGGCGCGGCGGCGCTGAAATTTCGTCACTCGAACCCACCCGGCTGATTTCCCATGACCCCTTTTCGCCAATCGACCGCCCTCGCCCGCATCGCGCCCTCGCCGACCATCGCCATGTCGCAGCTGGCGCGCGACCTGAAGGCGCGCGGGCGCGACGTCATCAGTCTCTCCGCCGGCGAGCCTGACTTCGACACCCCGGATCATGTCAAAGAGGCGGCGATCGAAGCGATCCGGCGCGGCGAAACGAAATATACGGCGGTCGACGGGATTGCGGCGCTCAAATCCGCGGTCGCCGCCAAATTCAAACGCGACAACAATCTCGATTTCGCCGTTTCGCAAATCTCGGTCGCGCCCGGCGGCAAAGCTATCATCTACAATGCGATCATTGCGAGCATGAATGAGGGCGATGAAGCGATCATCCCCGCGCCTTATTGGGTGTCCTATCCCGACATTGTCGAACTCGCCGGCGGCAGGCCTGTGATCGTCAAGACGCGTGACGAAGACGGTTTTCTGTTGAAGCCGCAAATCCTGGAGCAGGCGATCACGCCGAAAACAAAATGGCTCATCTTCAACTCGCCGTCGAACCCGACCGGCGCCGCTTATGACAAGGCGGCGCTCCGCGCGCTGGCGGACGTGCTGATGAAACACCCGCAGGTGATGATCCTCACCGACGATATTTACGAGCACATTCTCTATGACGGGCGCACATTCTCAACGATTGCGGAAGTCGAGCCCGGTCTGATCGACCGCACGCTGACGGTCAACGGCGCTTCGAAAGCCTACGCGATGACCGGCTGGCGCATCGGCTATGCTGGCGGCCCGCAACCGCTCATCGCAGCGATGGCGAAGATCATGTCGCAATCGACGACCAACGCCTGCTCGATCAGCCAATGGGCCGCTGTCGCCGCCTTGAACGGCGATCATTCATTCCTCGCCGAACGCAACGCCGCATTCGTCGCGCGCCGCGACAGGGTCGTTTCGATGCTGAACGACGCGCAGGGAATCGCCTGCCGAAAGCCTGACGGCGCCTTTTATGTTTTCCCCTCCTGCGCCGGCGCAATCGGAAAGACGGCGCCGTCCGGCAAACGGATCGAGACCGATGAGGAGTTCGCACTCGAACTTCTCGAAGCAGAAGGCGTCGCGGTCGTCTTCGGCGCCGCTTTCGGCTTGTCCCCCTATTTCCGGATATCCTACGCCGCCTCGATGGAGGAGCTTGAGGAAGCCTGCCGCCGCATTCAGCGCTTCTGCGCCGCCCTCAGCGGTTAGCCCGGACGCTTAATCGATTAGCCCGATTGACGGTATTTCAATTATCTATTTGAACGATATATGAAGCGCTCCTATATCGCTTTTGCCGATCACACGGAGGAAGAGGATGAAAGAGATCAACACCGGCCTGGACGCCAATGCCCGCAAGTCCGTCGCGGAGGCGCTGAACGGCGTCCTCGCAGACACCTATGTCCTCTACCAGAAGACCCACGCCTATCACTGGAACGTCACCGGCCCGCAATTTCCGGCACTGCATGTGATGTTCGAGCAGCAATATCGCGAGATGTGGGCGGCCCTCGACGAGATCGCCGAACGGGTGCGCGCGCTTGGGGCGTTCGCCCCGGCGAGCGGCAAGGCCTTCGCCAGCCTCGCCTCGATCGAGAGCGCCGAAGCCGAACCGCCGAAGGCCGTCGACATGCTGAAAAACCTTCTCGAAGGTCATGAAGCGCTCATCCGCCGAGCCCGCCAGGCGCTCGAAACGGCGGAAGAAGCCGGCGACGTCGCGAGCGAAGATCTTCTGACGCAACGCGTGCAAATCCACGAGAAAACCGCCTGGATGCTGCGCTCGACCGCAGCCTGACCCGGAAAAGAAAAGGCCGGACCTTGGGGGAAAGGTCCGGCCAGTTGGTCGAGCAAGATCAGAGGGCTCACATTTGCTCGAACATGCGCTGGCGTCAGTAGTCGGCGCGGGGGTGATGCGCCGCTCGGAGGGGTGAAACCGCCGCCAGTGATCTCGTGCGACAAATGTAGGAGGAGCGGCGTCGTATGCGAAGCCGCCCCGCCGCAGAAAATCATCGTCTCATCGAACACGCGCTCGTGAAGCGTTAGCCGCGCCATCGTTTCAGGATTTCCGCCGCCGCGCGGCGCGTTTCATGAAGCGGTTCATAGGTCCAGTCGCCAAGCGCGCCGTCGAAACGCCGCGATGCGCCGCGACGCTCCAGCCCTTCGTGAAAAGCGTCGAATTTCGCCGCGGAGACGAACGGCTTTCGCGCGAGCGGCAGGACATGAACGGGCTTACCGGTCGATGCGGCTTCGACCGCCATATTGACGCTGTCTTCGGTGACGAGGATCGCGTCGCACGCGCCGAGCATCGCTGGATATGGATTAGCGGACTGCTCGTCCTCCCCCGCAATCCAGACATGAACATTCCCGGTCGATGAAAGAGAGCGAAGCATCGCCGCCATGAATTGCGGCGTTCGTCTCGACGTCGTGACGGTCATCGACGCGCAGGAAGGCGCAAGCCCGGCGAGCGATGAACAAAGTCGCTCTGCATCCGCCTTTGTCAGACGAAAGGCGCGATTGGGACCGCCGATGAGTACGGCGAGCGATGGTTTTCCGGCGACCGTGTTCGACGGCGCCGCGCCGGCTTTCAATCGGTTCGGCGATCCGATGATCGGGAAGACATTTTCACCGACGAGGCCGTCATGGTCGGGCGGCACGACAAGATCGAAAAGCGATGACGGCGCGCGCGGATCCTGAACCTGCACGACGAAGGGGCCGGCCGCCTTGCGTTTCATCGCGATCGACAGCGGAACCGAAAGGCGGCCGCAGCCGATCCATAGATCGGGATAAGGCGGTTCGAGACGCGCATCGCCCGACAAGGCCGACAGCGGATCGCGCCACAAACGCCAGGGCAGGAAACGCCACGGCGCGCGAACGGCGATGCGCTTCGCTGCGATTTCAAGCGGCGTCAGGTCGGCGATCGCCTCGGCGAGGCCGAGCGCCTGCGATTCGATTCCGGCGCGGCCGTCAGTGACAACCCAGCAGACGGACGGTTTGTCGCGCGATGGATTCGTCATCGCCGCCCGCACGGGTGATACGCCGCGTTCGTGTGAGGAAAGTTTGTCATCATCGCCGGGGTTGCTGGTGCCGCGTGCCTGACTCGAACAGGCGACCTACCGCTTACAAGGCGGTTGCTCTACCAACTGAGCTAACGCGGCCAGATGAGCGCGCCGCCTCCCTAGCCGATCGATGCGAGGCTGGCTAGAGTCCGCGCCGCCCGCCGCCATCCCACCCGAAGAAATCCAGAGGCCCGAATGTCGCGACCCATGCGTTTTTCCTTTCTGATCGCCGCCGCGCTCGCGGCCGTTTCCTGCGGCGAGCGGAACGGCGGCGGCGCATCGAGCGAAGCGGCCGCGCCGCTGACGATCGAGGAACAGGGCCGCCGGGCGTTCTCGGCCTGCGCGATCTGCCATTCGGTCAAGGACCCGACCGAACCCGGCTATGCGTCGCTGGTCGGCCCGAGTCTTTTCGGCGTCGTCGGCGCGCCGTCCGCTCACCTCTCCGGTTACGATTATTCGCGCGCGATGCGCGAAGCGAATCTCGTCTGGGACGACGCAACGCTCGACGCGTTTCTCCAAAATCCCCAGCAGATCGTGCCGCGCACGCGCATGGCGTTTGCGGGCGAGCCGAATGTGGAACGGCGTCAGGCGATCATCGCCTTTCTGAAGACGCTCAACTGACGCCGTATCGATCACGGCGTCACGATGTTGAAATTCTGCGGCGGCGTATCGAAAGCCCCGCGGAAGGTCTCCCACGCCGCCGCGTCGCCGACGATCTTCGGCT
Organism: Parvularculaceae bacterium; assembly: GCA_020446725.1. Taxonomy (GTDB): domain Bacteria; phylum Pseudomonadota; class Alphaproteobacteria; order Caulobacterales; family Parvularculaceae; genus Amphiplicatus. The sequence goes on from JAGRED010000070.1 coordinate 22,224, forward strand.
GAATTTCCATCCCGGCGAACATCGCGCCGAGAAAAGCGGCGCGCGGCATCATCACCGTCGCCGCCGGCGCGCCGTGCGCGTGTCCGGTTTCATGCACCAGAACGCCGTTGCGGATCGAAACCGCGATCGTCTCCTTGCGCTCCGGAAAGACGATATTGAGCGACAGCGCCTCGGACGGCGCACGCCCGGCGGCGAGACGGACCGCAAGAAGATCAAAAAGCATTGAGGACGGCGTTGCGAGAATGAAGTCGATGCCCTGC
>JAGRED010000008.1 GCA_020446725.1 Parvularculaceae bacterium
ATGAACGCCTGGGCGAGGCCGTCAGGGCTCGGCTGAACAGCGTAGCTGAGGCGCAGGCCCCAATCGCTTCCGTCGCCGAGCAGGCGTTGGAAAGACGCCTGATCGTCAGGCGTCGTGATGATCAAAATTTCCCGTATGCCGGCGAGCATCAGCACGCTGATCGGATAATAGATCATCGGCTTGTCGTAGATCGGCATCAGCTGCTTTGAGACGCCGCGCGTGATCGGGTAAAGCCGCGTGCCGGAACCGCCGGCGAGAACGATGCCTTTCATAAGGCCGCCTTTCAAAGCTGTGACGGATCGACGTTCAGGATCCGCGCGACCGTTGACGGAAGATCGCGCCGCCAGTCCGGTTGTTCGACACCATAGTCGCGCAGGATTTTGGAACAGTTAAGAACCGTATAAAGCGGCCGGCGCGCTGGTGTCGGATAGGCGCTGGTTTCGATTCTCGTCACGCTGGTTTTCGCATTCGCAGCGGTGAAGATCGCTTCCGCGAAATCCGCCCAGCTCGCCGGGGGCGCGCCCTGGAAATGGAAGACGCCGCCCGGACCGTTTTCGCGGCGCGCGATCTTGAGGCATGCGTCGGCGATCGCGCGCGCCGGGGTCGGTCCGCCGATCTGGTCGGCGACAACGCTCACCTCGGCCTTCGTCGCGGCGAGACGCAGCATCGTGCGCACGAAATTGGACCCGTGGCTTGAATAGACCCATGACGTGCGAAGAACGACCGCATCAGGGCAGGCGTCGAGGACGAGGCGTTCGCCGAGAAGTTTTGTCTCGCCATAGACGTTGAGCGGACGGGCGGCGGAAGTCTCGTCAAGCGGCCCGTCCGCTGGTGCGCCGGGGAACACATAATCCGTTGAAAGATGGATGAGGCGCGCGCCATGCCGGCGAGCGCTGGCGGCGAGTTCGCCCGGCGCCTCGCCGTTGATGCGACGCACGGCGCCAGCTTCCGATTCCGCCTTGTCGACGCTTGTCCATGCTGCGGCGTTGATGATGAGATCGGGCCTTGCGCGCGCGACCAACGCGGCGACGGAGCCTTGCACGGCGAGATCCGCGTCGTCACGGGTCGCGGCTGCAAGCGCGATGTCGCCAGCATCGGCGGTCGCCGCGATGACTTCGCGGCCGACCTGACCATTCGCGCCGAATAAAAGAATTTTCATTGATGTGCGACGTCAGCAGACATCGCCGCCTGGATTGGTGGAGCTAGGCGGAATCGAACCGCCGACCTCTTGAATGCCATTCAAGCGCTCTCCCAACTGAGCTATAGCCCCGTTTCAATTTATCGGCCGTTTGGGACAGCGGCCGTCGGCGGGCCCGTTTCGGGCGCGCGGAACCTAGCCGTCGCATGGTGGTTCCGCAAGCCGTAATTCTGCGGCCTAATTCCTAGGTTTCATCCTCATCGCCGCCGGAAACGATGCCGCCCATGTCGTCATCGTCTTCGTCTTCGTCTTCAAGCAGCGTGTCATCATCATCATCGTCGATATCGATGTCGATATCTTCGAGATCCTCGATATCCTCTTCTTCCTCGCCGCCCTCATCATCAAGGCCGGGCTTGCGCTTCGACGGCGGCGCTTTCTGTTCCTTTTCGGCGGCGGCGAGCGAAACCTCGCTCGTCGGCTTGGCGGCGGCTTCACCTTCCGCCGGCTCATCTTCGCGTCGCGGCTTTCGCGGCTTCAACAGCGCTTCGGGAATGAATTCATGATCGCATTTCGGGCAATGCGCGGGTTCTTTGTTGAGATCGTAAAAGCGCGCGCCGCATTGCGGGCAATCCCGCTTCACGCCAAGTTCGGGTTTGGTCACGAGAGCTGTTCCCTGCTTTGGAAAGTCGATTGGCGGCGTCTGTTGCCACGCCCGACCGGCCCTGTCAAAAGCGGCGCACAAGGACGCATTTGAGGCAGGCGATGGCGGTCGGCGGCGGCTTACGGGCGGTGAGGCGAAACGCCCTTTCGGGCGATGCGATCGCGCCGGGCGACAAGTCGATCTCCCATCGTGCGCTGATCGTCGGTGCGCTCGCCGAGGGCGAGACCGTCGCGACCGGTCTGCTTGAGGGCCATGATGTGCTGCGGACGGCCGCCGCGATGCGCGCCCTCGGCGCGCGCATCGAACGCGATCTCGCCGCTGAAGGACCGATCTGGCGCATTGCCGGCGGAAAATGGCGTGCGCCCGAGCGCCCGCTCTTTTTCGGCAATTCAGGCACGGGATGCCGCCTCGTGATCGGCGCGATTGCGGGGCGAGGCGTCGCGGCAGCCTTCGATGGCGACCAGAGCCTCAGAAGCCGGCCGATGGGCCGTATCGCCGCGCCGCTGGCGGAGATGGGGGCTGATCTTTCGCTCGAGGACGGCAAGCTGCCGGGCGCGATCCGCCCGTCGGCGCTGAAAGCGATTTCCTACCGCATGCCGGTCGCATCGGCGCAGGTGAAGTCGGCGATCCTCCTCGCGGCTTTGGGGGCGAAGGGAAAGACGACCATCATCGAGCCGACGCCGTCACGGGACCACACGGAGCGCATGCTCGCCGCGTTCGGCGCCGATGTCGCCGTCAAGGCGGACGAGGATGGGCGGACGATCACGCTCGCGGGCGGCGGCGCGCTCGCCGCGCGGCCGGTCGAGGTTCCGGGCGATCCTTCCTCCGCCGCCTTCATCGCGGCCGCGGCGGCGATTGTTCCGGGCTCGGACGTTCTCATCCGCAATGTGCTCGTCAACCCATTGCGCGCCGGATTTTTCGAAACGCTGAAGGAAATGGGCGCCGGCGTCAGTTTCGAAAAGATGCGCGACGTATCCGGCGAGCCGGTCGCGGATATCCGCGTGACGGCGGCGCCGCTAAAGGGCGTCGATGTCCCGGCTGCGCGCTCCGCGTCGATGATCGATGAATATCCGATCCTGTCAGTCGTCGCATCATTCGCATCGGGCGAAACGCGCATGTCCGGCGTTGAGGAACTCCGCGTCAAGGAAAGCGATCGCCTCGCAGCGATTGAAGCGGGTCTTCAAGCAAACGGCGTTGCGACCGAAAGCGGCGCGGACTGGCTCATCGTCAAGGGCGCAGGCGGCGTACAAGGCGGCGCAACCGTCAAAACCAGCCTCGATCACCGCATCGCGATGAGCTTTCTTGTGATGGGGCTCGCCGCCGACAAGCCGGTCGCGGTTGATGACGCGTCGATGATAGCGACGAGCTTTCCTTCTTTTGTTGCGATGATGCGCGGTCTCGGCGCCGGCATTGCGCCTCAGTGAGGCGGCGCATCGCCGAATTCGATACCGTTTTCGGTGATTTCCGCGCCTGACGCATTCCAGACTTCATGCCCGCCGCGCCAGATCATCTCGACCGCGACAAAGAAGATGATCGCAAGGCCGATATAGGCGATCCAGCGGTGACGTTCGAGAAGCCGCGCAATGAAGGTCGCGGCGAACCCCATCAGCATGATGGAAAGCGCAAGGCCGAAGACGAGTACGCTTGGATGTTCATGCGCGGCGCCGGCGACAGCTAGCACATTGTCGAGCGACATTGAGATGTCGGCGATGACGATCTGGACGATCGCTGCGCTCAGCGATTTCGCTTTCGGTTCCGCGCCGGAGGGCTTCTCGCCCGCAAGAACGTCTGCGCCGCGATCCATGTGCTGCGGTCGGGCGAGCTCGCGCCACATCTTCCAGCACACCCACAAAAGAAGGATGCCGCCGGCGAGAAGAAGGCCGACAATCGAAAGGAGCGTCGTCGTGAGAAGAGCAAAAATAATCCGCAGGACCGTTGCGGCGAGAATGCCGACGGCGATCGCGGCGCCGCGCTTCTCGCGCGGGACGCCCGCGGCCGCGAGGCCGATGACGACGGCGTTGTCGCCCGCAAGGGTGAGGTCGATGAGAACGACCTGAACAAAGGCCGATGCGAAATCGGGCGATAGGCCGAGAGAGGTGAGATCCATGAAACCCGCCAGCCGCAGCAAAGGCGCGCCGCGGAAGGCGAACATATGGTGAGCTTCGCCCCGTATTTCAAAGGGCTGCGTTTGGCGCGCGAAGACCTTGTCTCGCCGCGCTCTATGCCGCAAATGCGGGGCGTCATGCCAGAACACGTCATTTCAGAACCAGTCGTCATCGCGCTCGACGGCCCGGCCGCCTCCGGCAAGGGAACGCTCGCCAAGGCGATCGCGGAGCATTACGGCTTCGCTTATCTCGACACGGGATCGCTCTATCGCGGCGTCGCATATCTCCTCCTCCGGGCGGGGGCTGACCCTGCGAATGCCGCGGCGGCGGAAGTCGCCGCGCGCGCGTTTTCGCTTGAGGCGGTCGAGGGGGCGGATATCCGCACGCGCGAGGTCGGCGCGGCCGCGAGCGTCGTCGCCGCCCAGCCGGCGGTCCGCCAGGCGCTGCTCGATTTCCAGCGCGATTTCGCCCGCCGGCCGCCCAGGGGCGCGAAGGGCGCGGTGCTTGACGGGCGCGATATCGGCACGGTCGTCTGTCCCGGCGCGACGGTGAAATTCTTCGTCATGGCGAGCCCCGCGGTCAGGGCCCATCGCCGGTTCCTGGAGCTGAAGGCGGCCCGCCCGGACCTTTCCGAGGCCGATGTCCTCGCCGACCTTGAGGAGCGGGATGCGCGGGACGCCGCGCGCGCCGACGCCCCGATGGCGCGGGCCGAGGACGCGGAGTTGCTAGACACCACCCATTTGACTATAGAGGCGGCCTTCGCGGCGGCGCGCCGCGTGATCGACGGCGTTGTCCGACGCTGCGAGGACTGATCGGGGCCTTCTCCAGCAAGGCCCAAATCCAGGATCGGCTCTCCCGGGCGAGAAACGGAAAACGGGTCTTTGTGTCCGTCAAACGCGATCCGCGCCGTCTTATGAAACCCGAACAGGCATTCACCGCCCGCGGCGCCAATCGCCGAGGGAAGACCGCCGGACGAACCGGTCGGCATTGAACGCTGACTTGAACAAGGACTTACGAAAACGTGTCTCAAACCCAGTCTATGAATCCGACCCGCACCGATTTCGCGGAAATGCTCGAAGCCTCGCTGCTCGACCGCCAGAGCTTTGAAGACAACGTCGTCACCGGCATTGTTACGGCGATCGAAAAAGACGTCGCGGTTGTCGATGTCGGCCTTAAGACCGAAGGCCGCGTGCCGCTGAAGGAATTCGCAACCGCCGGCCAGCCGGCGCAACTGAAAGTCGGCGACAAGGTCGAGGTTTTCGTCGAGCGCATCGAGAACGCCAATGGCGAAGCGGTCATCAGCCGCGACAAGGCGCGCCGGGAAGAAGCCTGGGATCGTCTTGAAGAACAGTTCAAGGATGAAGCGCGCGTCGACGGCGTCATCTTCAACCGCGTCAAGGGCGGCTTCACCGTCGATCTCGGCGGCGCGGTCGCGTTCCTCCCCGGTTCGCAAGTCGACATTCGCCCGGTTCGCGACGCGGGCCCGCTGATGAACATCCCGCAGCCCTTCCGCATCCTGAAAATGGACAAGCGCCGCGGCAACATCGTCGTTTCGCGCCGCTCGATCCTTGAAGAGGATCGCGCCGAACATCGCCAGGAAGTCGTCCGTGAACTGAACGAGGGCGATGAGCGCGAAGGCGTCGTGAAGAACATCACCGATTACGGCGCGTTCGTCGAACTCGCGCCGGGCGTCGACGGCCTCCTGCACGTCACCGACATGTCGTGGAGCCGCGTCAACCATCCGTCGGAAGTTCTCGGCGTCAACGACACGGTCCGCGTCAAGATCATCAAGATCAACCCGGAAACGCACCGCATTTCGCTCGGCATCAAGCAGCTCCAGCCCGATCCGTGGCAGGGCGTCGCCGCGAAATACCCGGTCAGCGCCAAGTTCAAGGGCCGCGTCACCAACATCACCGATTACGGCGCGTTTGTTGAGCTTGAAGAAGGCATTGAAGGCCTCGTCCACGTCTCGGAAATGAGCTGGGTGAAGAAGAACGTCCATCCGGGCAAGGTCGTCTCGACCAGCCAGGAAGTCGAAGTGATGGTGCTTGAGGTTGATGAAACCAAACGCCGCATCTCGCTCGGCCTCAAACAGTGCCTCGATAATCCGTGGGAGCGCTTCGCCGAAGAGCATCCGATCGGCTCCGTCATCGAAGGCGAGGTCAAGAACATCACCGAGTTCGGCCTTTTCGTCGGCCTCACCGACGAGATGGACGGCATGGTGCACCTTTCCGATCTCGACTGGGCGAAGTCGGGCGAGGAAGCGATCAAGGACTACAAGAAAGGCGACGTCGTCCAGGCGAAAGTGCTCGACGTCGACGCCGAGAAAGAACGCATCTCGCTCGGCATCAAGCAGGTCGGTTCCGATCCGATGGATTCGGTCGGCGAGATCAATCGCGGCGACGATGTCACCTGCACGGTGACGGCGGTTGAAACCGGCGGCGTTGAAGTTCAGGTCGGCGGCGAAGGCGGCCCGAAAGCCTTCATCCGCAAATCCGATCTTTCGAAAGACCGCAACGAACAGCGCCCCGAGCGCTTCGCGGTCGGCGACAAGGTCGACGCGCGCGTCACCGGCTTCGACAAGGTTTCGCGCCGCATTTCGCTCTCCATCAAGGCGCGCGAAGTTGCGGAAGAAAAAGAAGCTGTCGAGCAATACGGCTCGGCCGATTCCGGCGCCTCGCTCGGCGATATTCTGGGCGCGGCTCTCAAAGGCCAGAAGAAAGACTAGAACGCTTTCGAGCGTCAGCGTTGAAACCCCGGCGGGCGACCGCCGGGGTTTTTCTTTTCGCGCGTTGCGGGAATAGATGTCCGCATTGTGCGGATAATGCCCGCGCCCGGCATGGGTTCCTTTCGAGCCGCCATGCGGCCTGCAGCGTTTTTGCACGGACAATCCGTAACGCTCGAATTCGCGCGGAAGGCGAACGCGCGTTGTTTTGGCGACCGCTGAATTTTCCATACGCATCCTCCTTTCGCCGGAATGAGCGGTGGAAAAGCCAACTTCATTCAGGGGAAGCATAGGGCAGGCGCGAAGGTGTGGGATAAGTAGGGGGATAACTTTGCAAAGCCGCGCGAAATCAACGCGCTATATGGTTAACGCGCA
>JAGRED010000071.1 GCA_020446725.1 Parvularculaceae bacterium
CAAGCGACCCCGCGCTTGCAAGCCGCCGCCACCCGCTGGCCGCCCTCGCCGTCGGCGCGCCCGGATGTCGCCTTGATAGAACCTGCATCGAGCCCTGCGAGGTCAATGGAGAGATCATAATCGCGAAAAAGGGTGTCGAGGCTGCATTCATTGCCGCGGCTCTGCCCGGCGCGCAAGAGCGCAAGGCAGACCTTGCGCCGCACCAGCAGCGCGCCCGCCTCGCCGAATGCGACATCGACCCCGCGCATGACGCGCGTCACCTCGACGCCCGAGACCGGGAGATAGGTTTCGGCGCCAGCAACCGCCCTCTGAAGATCGACGAGAGACGCGTCGTCCCGCGACGCTGCGCGCCGCGGGGCACCTGCTTCGGCGGATGCAGGCCTGTCAGGTCTCAGCGCATCGGCGCCCGCTCCTTCTTTCAGCAGGGCGACGATTTCATCGCACGCCCCTTCCCCCGGGCAGGGAACAGTGAACAACTTGTACGCGCGAATGCCGTTCTGCGAAACGCATGCGCCGCCGTCTCGGCAGAAGACCGCGACCGCGAAATTATCAGCACCTTGATCGTCCTTGTGCGCAAAGAAACTGTCGACGAAATCGATCTCGCCGCCGTTCCGGTCGAAAAGTCGCGTTGAGATGGCGTCAGCGTTCGCCTCGGAGAGCGTGATCTTCTGATAGACCTCCTCAGGGAGGGAATCTTCCGCGCAATCCTTGCCGTCGCCGAGGCGGCACGTCTCGAGGCTGACGACTAGCGCGCCGTCGCGGACCCACGCGTTTTCGAACCTCTCAAGATGGCGCACGGAATTTTCCGACGCGTAGATTCGCCCGCCGCCTGCGGCGAGATCGGCGAGGCGGCCTGCGAGGCGGCCCATTTCGCCCTTGCGCGGCTTTTCCGACCCGGTCGCACCCGACACAAAGGGGATAAGGCCGCGCAGGTCTTTCAGGATCGCGCCGCAGGCGTCGGCGTTGTTGCAGGGGAGATAATAGCCAGTTGTCCAGTTGCCGACCTCGGCGCCGTCTTCCGCGAAACGAATGCACTTGTCGATGGCCCCGCACTTGACGCGCAATCGCGGATCTTTGTCGTCCAGCGCGAGCAGGTCGACGCTCAAGGCTGTGGGATCGAGACCGGCGAGATCGAAACTGTACCCGTAGCGCGGCGCGGCGGCGGCGGGCGTGCAGTCGGCGGCGCCATCGCAGGCCTTACCGCTGAGGATGAGGAACCGATTCTCATAAAGCTCGGCGCCTTCGGCGAGGAACACGCCATGGCGATCGTCGAGGGCGGCCCCCACCACATGGCCGCTGATGCGACGGACGGCTTTTTGCGCTTGCCGCGCATCGCCGATCGTCGCTGCTGGGTTCATCGATTCGCGGTGCGCGCTGCGCCAATCGGCGAATTCGGGCGTCGCGGCGAAACTGGCGATGCCGCCAAAATCGGCGCTCGCCTGTCGGCACGCCTCTTTGCCCCGGCACGGAAAGAAAACATCGAGGCCGCTCGCTTCGGCGCCGACATTTTTGATGCAGCCGTCTTTCGCGCGGCATCCGCCGTAAACGGACGCGCCCTGATAATTGGTCTCGTGTTTGCCGTCATTGATGTTTTCGAAGTCGAAAATCGCGGTCTGCGTCGCGTCGAGATCGGCGAGGGAAATGAGCGAAACCTTGCGCTCCCATTCCGCGCCGACGCAGTCGGCTGCATCATCGGCACCGCAGACATCGAGCGCGATCAGCAGGTCGCCATCCGGGTCGAGTTCAATCGACCTGCTGCGATAGGCGACCCGCTCGGCTGATGAAAGGGCGTTGCCGGCGATATAGCTCTCAAACCAGTTGACCGGATCGACGACATGTTCGCCGCCGCGGCTCGCCGCGTCGAGGCGGGAGACGGCGTCTTCCATCGCCTTCCCGCTGTCGATGAAGGTCCGCGCCGAAGCCGCATCGAGAAACTGGCGCAGCTTCGCCACCAGTCTGTCGCAGGATTTCGGGTTTGCGCAGGCGATGCGTAGCCGGTTCAAGACCTCCGCAACATCATTTGCAGCGTCAACCGTCGCGTCTTCGACCTCGCGCGCGGCGGCGTCGCAGTCGCGTTCGGCGCAAGGAGAATAGAAACCGAATTTTCCGACGCTCGCGCTGAAGCAGCTCTTATCATAGTTTGGGGAACACGCGAACTCGACGGCGAGACCGGATTCGCCTCGTTCGATATCGGGTTCCGTGACGGTGATGCTGGCCGGGTCGATGTATTCCTTCCTGATGAAATAGTCGATTGCGACGCCTTCATTTCGGCCGCACGCCTCCGGCTTTTCGATGTTCGGCGCGCAGTCCCATTGGCGCAGCTCGACGAGCCAAGTCTCGTCAAATATGCCCTCGACGGTCCGCACTGTCAGCGCTTCGGTCCGGGATACATCGACGATGTCGTCGAAGAAGGCCGGCGTCTTGCGGATCGTGACGCCCTTGCCGGCAAGCCGATTGATCTCCTTCGCCAGCCCGGTCGGACCAGTCGCCCCTCCCCCGCACGCCGTCAGCGTAAAAACAAACGCGATCGCCGCCGCTCGCGCCGCATAATGAATGATGATCAAGTCGCCCCCCATTTTCAAACGGCTGAGCCAAACAACAGGCTCGTATCGCAAGCGCCGCATGGCGTTACGTTAACCGTTGCCATCGAGGAAACTTATTCCGAATGGGCGGCGAAGTCTTAGTAGCCGCTGTAATTTTTGATTGGCGATAAGCCGGTGACAAACCGGGCCAGACATCTCGCGGCGTTGACCACCTATGTCCGAAATGGACCGGCTTAGATTCCGGCTGCTTACCCTGTGCTTACCCGGCATCAACGTCCGCGGAGCGCGAGTGACAAGGGCAATGTAAATGATTGATTTTGGTTCTGAAAATGGCGCGAGTGACGGGGCTCGAACCCGCGACCTCCGGCGTGACAGGCCGGCACTCTAACCAACTGAGCTACACCCGCGCATCCCGTTTTTCGGGAGCCCGGTGGATAGTCCGCGCCCGCCCCG